>CAUQDE010000041.1:0-9781 GCA_963516425.1 uncultured Kingella sp. | reverse complement strand
ACACCAATCGGTTTTGTTTTTTCAGGCTGCATCAACCACCGCATTTTAGACTTTCCACTCCATCCCGCTACGCAATCCCCCAAAATTCCACTAGAATGCGCGTTTTCATTTTTCCCATTGTTACCATGATTTACTTGTTAATCAGCATATTAGCCAGCGTTTCCGTGTCCGTGTTGCTCAAAATTGCGCGACAAAAGCAAATGGGTTTGGCGCAAGCCATTGGCGTGAATTATGCGGTGGCGACGCTGCTGACCGCCGCGCTGCTTGAACCCAACTTCGCCAATTGGCAGCAAACTCTGTTGCCGCACGCATGGCTGTTTGGCTTGCTGGGCGTGTTGCTGCCCAGCGTGTTTGTGATTATGGGCAAGGCGGTGCAACACGCGGGGATTGTGAAATCGGATGCGGCGCAACGGCTGTCGCTGTTTTTGCCTGTGCTGGCGGCGTTTGCGCTGTTTGGCGAAACGCTCACGCCGCATCGGGCGGCAGGCTTGCTGCTGGCGTTTGCTGCGCTGGCGTGTTTGTTGATTAAGCCGCAGAAAACGGCAGTTTCAGGCAGCCTAAAAACGCAAATCGCCTGCCTACTCGGCGTGTGGCTGGGCTACGGCGTGATTGATATTTTGTTTAAACAGCTTTCCAAAACGGCGGGCACGGGCAGCAATTTGCTGGTGATGTTTGCGCTCTCGGGCGTGTTGATGGCGGCGTATTTGGTTGTGCAAAAAGCCCGCTGGACGCGCGCCAGCATCATCGGCGGCATCGTGCTAGGCAGCCTGAATTTTGTGAACATTTTGTTCTACCTCAAAGCCCACCGCGCATTCAGCGGCAACCCCACGCTGGTGTTCGCCGGCATGAACATGGGCGTGATTGCGCTGGGCGTGCTGGTGGGCGCGGGCGTGTTTAAAGAAAAACTGAGCGCGTTGAATATCGCGGGCGTGCTGCTGGCGTTGGCGGCGGTGGGGTGTTTGTTTTATGGGGTGGGGTGGTTTTGATTTTGTTACGCCATTAGGTTTTCAGGCTGCCTTATTGGGGATGAGGTGTAAAGAATGCAAAATAAAAGCAGTAAGAAATAAGATTAGAGAATTATCATGATGATAGTGAATAAGCTGAAAGATGAGGGCTTTTCTGACGGAGAAATCCAGCTAATGCGTTCAATTAAACCTAGAAGAATAATGAATATAGAGCTTATTTATCCTAATATAGTCCATAATGAAATTATAATTGGTTATGATACATACCCAATCATTGTGAAAGCAGAGGGCATATTTATTCATGAGACATCCAATTATCGTTTCATAAATTCAAATATAAATGCTTTTTTAAGCTGTTTGAATATATATGATGAATACTGCAAAAATATTGCGTTTTATGCTAACAAAGATGAGAATACGATTATTGAAATTGTGAAAAAATATATTAACCAAATGAAAGCATGCGATTTTTACGCATTGAGCAATGAGAATTTTTACTGGGCAATAATGGCACAGCAAATGATGGATGGAAATATATAGCAATAAATCAAATAAGGTTTGATTGCACTGATAAGGCAGCCTGAAATTTTTGCGAAACAACCCATGTATCCACACATCGTCATTCCCGCGCAGGCGGGAGTCTTGCTTAAATCTAGGCAATGGTTTGTTTTTTATAGATATTTAAGAGTATCAGACAAGATTCCCGCCTGCGCGGGAATGACGGCATCTGTTGATTTTCAGGCTGTCTCTGTTTCATCAGGAGCTTGCCATTGCGTTTTGGGCAGAAAAAAGTAAATCGCCAGCCATGTGCCGATGGGAAAGCCCAGCAGCATCATGGTGAACACAATTTCGGAAACTTTGCGCGACCATTCGTATTTCTGCGCCGCGCCATAAGCCAACAGCGCGTGCAGTCCAATGGGGAAAGTGCATAAAATAACTATCAGCAATAGGGTTAAAAAGCTATTGATGGGGATGGACATAAGCAGCACAAGCAGTGTAGGCGGCATAAACAGCGCGTAAAAAATGGTGCAGCCGATATGCACGCGCTTTAAGCGCAGGTGGTTATCGCGGTAGGTGGTGTGCCATGTTTTCATTGTGTTTTTTTCTATGTTGAGGCAGCCTGAAAACCAAATAACGGTTTCAGGCTGCCTGCTTGTTTGCAAAATTAAATCTCAATCCCTTTCAACTTCGCCACGGTGTTGATGTCTTTATCGCCGCGCCCTGATAGGTTCACCAAAATCACTTGGTCTTTGCTCATTTTCGGTGCGTTTTCCACCGCCCATGCGAGCGCATGGCTGCTTTCCAGCGCGGGGATGATGCCTTCGTATAGGCAAAGTAAATCAAAGGCTTGTAAGGCGGCTTCGTCGCCTGCGGTGGTGTATTCCACGCGCTTGATGTCGTGCAGATGGCTGTGTTCGGGGCCGATACCAGGGTAGTCCAAGCCTGCGGATACGGAGTGTGTGCCGAGGATTTGCCCGTTGTCGTCTTGCATCAAATAGCTGCGAAAGCCGTGCAACACGCCGATGGGGGCGCGCGACGAGATGGGCGCAGCGTGGCTGGCGGTGTGGATGCCCAAGCCGCCTGCTTCCACGCCGACCAGTCGGGTTTGCTCGGTGGCGATATAGGGGTGGAACAGCCCGATGGCGTTGGAGCCGCCGCCCACACAGGCTACGGCAACGTCGGGTTGTCGCCCGATGGCTTCTTGCATTTGCGCTTGGGCTTCGCGCCCGATGACGCATTGAAAATCGCGCACCATTTCGGGATAGGGCGCGGGGCCGGCGGCGGTGCCGATGATGTAGAAGGTGTCGTCCACGCGGGCGACCCATTCGCGCATGGCTTCGTTCATCGCGTCTTTCAGCGTGCGGCTGCCGCTTTCTACGCTGACGACGTTGGCGCCCAAGAGTTTCATGCGAAAGACGTTGGGGGCTTGGCGGATGATGTCGTCTGCGCCCATGTAAACATGGCATTCCATGCCAAAGCGGGCGGCTACGGTGGCGCTGGCGACGCCGTGTTGCCCTGCGCCTGTTTCGGCGATGACGCGCTTTTTGCCCATGCGGCGGGCGAGTAGGGCTTGCCCGATGGTGTTGTTGATTTTGTGCGCGCCTGTGTGGTTGAGGTCTTCGCGTTTGAGCCAGATTTGCGCGCCGCCGAGGTGGGCGGAGAGGCGTTCGGCGTGGTAAACGGGGCTGGGGCGGCCGACGTAGTGTTTTAAGTCGCGCTCAAATTCTGCCCAAAATTGCGGGTCTTGCTTGGCGGCGGCATAGGCTTGGGCGAGTTCTTGCAGCGCGGGAATCAGCGTTTCGGCAACGTACACGCCGCCGTGTTCGCCGAAAAAGCCTTGTTCGTTGGGGGCTTGGTAGTTTTGCATGGTGGTTTCCTTTGGGGGGATGAGTGTTAAGAAAGTTTAACGGATGATAGCATAAGGATAGGTTTCAGGCTGCCTTATTGGGGATGGGCTGGAAATCAATCCATTGCGCAACAAAAATCGTTTGCGCTAGGGCAAAATTGTTTTCAGGTTGCCTAATTGTATTTCTCATGCCAAAGGCAGCCTGAAAATCAATTCATCTTGTAGTAAAAAACTGGTTGAGCCACACCAAAACTGTTTTTTCAGGCTGTCTATTGGATGATAACAAGGCAGCCTGAAACCTTTGCCAAATCCGCAACCGATGGAGCGTCGGCGGCTCGCCGACATCTTGGTAAATCAGTCATGCGCTGTTTGAAATGTTGGCGACGAGCCGTTGCCACTCCATTTTGGGTTTCAGGCTGCCTAATCGTATTTCTCATGCCAAAGGCAGCCTGAAAATCCATCCAACAAAAAACCGTTTGGCTCAACAGCAAGCGGTTTTGCTTTTCAGGCTGCTTTTGCCATGCCCAAAGGCAGCCTGAAACGCTTGCGCCACAGCAACGGAAAAGAGTGGGTATGGCGGCGATACGCCATGCTCTGTTTCAAACTGCGCGGATGATGGATGCAGCCTGAAACCCAATCCATCCAGCAAAAAACTGTTTGGCTCAACAGCAAGTGGTTTTTGTTTTTCAGGCTGCCTAACCAAGCAAACACGCCACGCGCGCCCCCTAAAACCCACCCCCAATTTCCAGTATAATCCGCTTCTTTTGATTATTTAGGCAGCCTGAAAACCATGCAATCCATCCCCCAAACCGTCGCGCAAAATCTGCTTCATGCCAACCAGCTTTCCGCCGAAAACCTTGCCCAATCGCTCGCGCTTATCGGCGCACACCATGTGGACTACGCCGATATTTACTGCCAGCGCACCGCCTTTGAAAGCTGGCATTTAGACGAAGGCATTGTAAAATCAGGCAGTTATCAGATTAACCAAGGCGTAGGCGTGCGCGCCGTGTCGGGCGAAAAAACCGCGTTTGCCTATGCCGACAGCCTATCGGCGGATGCCATCCAACGCGCTGCCCAAGCCGTGCGCGCGATTGGCGAAGCGGGCAACCAAACGCCCGTGCGCGTGCCTAACGCTGTTTCAGGCTGCCCCAGCGTGTATGGCGCGTTTGACCCCATCGCCACGCTGGATTCGCCGCAAAAAGTTGCCCTGTTGCAAAAAGTAGAAACGCTCGCCCGCGCCGCCGACCCGCGCATCGTGCAAGTGATGGCGGGGCTAACCTGCGAGCACGACATGGTTTACATCGCGCGGCTAGACGGTAAACACGCCGCCGACATCCGCCCGCTGGTGCGATTAAGTCTCACCGTGATTGCCAAACAAGGCGAACGGCGCGAACAAGGCAGCGCAGGCGGCGGCGGACGCTTTGATTTAGCCTATTTCAACGACAGCAAAATCCAAGAATATGTGAACCACGCCGTGCAGCAAGCCTTAACCAACCTAGAATCCCGCCCCGCCCCCGCAGGCGCGATGACCGTGGTGCTCGGCAGCGGCTGGCCGGGTGTGCTGCTGCACGAAGCCGTAGGGCATGGCTTGGAAGGCGATTTCAACCGCAAGCAAACCAGCGCGTTTTCAGGGCTCATCGGGCAGCGCGTTGCCGCCCAAGGCGTAACCGTGATTGACCAAGGCAACATCGCCGAGCGTCGCGGCAGCCTGAATATTGACGACGAAGGCAACGAAACCCGCCGCACCGTGTTGATTGAAGACGGCATTCTCACCGGCTATATGCAAGACGAAACCAACGCGCGGCTGATGGGCGCAAGCACCACGGGCAACGGACGGCGCGAAAGCTATTCATCCGCCCCCATGCCGCGCATGACCAACACCTTTATGGAAAACGGCACGCACGAAGCCGAAGAAATCATCGCCAGCATCGATAAAGGCATCTACGCCGTAAACTTTGGCGGCGGGCAAGTGGACATCACCAGCGGCAAATTCGTCTTCTCCGCCAGTGAAGCATGGTGGGTGGAAAACGGCAAACTGCAATACCCCGTGAAAGGCGCAACCATTATCGGCAACGGCCCCGAAGTGCTCAAACACGTTTCTATGATAGGCAACGACAGCCGCTTAGACACAGGCATCGGCGTGTGCGGCAAAGACGGGCAAAGCGTGCCCGTGGGCGTGGGGCAGCCCACGCTGCGGATTGATGCGGGGCTCACGGTGGGCGGCAGCGAGGCGTAGTGGAACAAGGCGGGCAATCGTGTGAACAAGGTTGCCCGCCGTTTTTCAGGCTGCCTCGGATGTCGCACCCAACCCCAAAGGCAGCCTGAAAAGCCATCTCCCCATTCCAAACCCCAAACAGGAGCCCCAACCATGAAAAGCAAAGAATTTATCCGCGGGCTGATGGCATACATCAAAGCGCATTACCAACACCCCGATGCCGTGTTTTTGAAAGAAGAACTGAAATTCAAACAGGGAAAATACGTGTACGGCGAAATCTCATTCAACTATTCAAGCTCGTTTGAAGGTGTGATGTCGTATTACTGTGTTTACAACAAAGAAATGGGCGATTTTTTCGCCGCCAACCTGCCGCCCTATCAGAAACCCAAAGATTCTTACGATATGGTTTTCCTGCAAAACTCCATCCAAGGCGCGCACTATTACCAAGCTCCGCCGCTCACCGTCTATCCGCACGGCGATGCCGTCAAACTGCCCGAAACAGAATCCGAAGCCGAGCTGATTTACGCCGACGTGTTGCAGCATTTGCAGCAGTACCATATCCCCATCATCCGCGATATTCACGAAGGCAACGCCGACACGCTCAAATACTTGGCAGCGTATCCCGACGCATTCCGACTCAAAGCGCTGACCGCTGATTACATCGTCCGCCGCCACAATCTGACCGCCGATAACAAACTGGTGCAGGACTTGTTCGCCTTCGACGACAAAGTAACCGCCAACGAAAACAGACTGTTTTCCCAACACGATTTGATTTTCGGCAACAACGAATTTGACCAAGCCGTCAAACAACGCATCATGCAGGCAGCCTGAAAGCCGTTTTCCCCGTTTTCAGGCTGCCTTGATGCCGTCTGAAACCCCAAAGGCAGCCTGAAAACCATGCCCAACCCAATCCACCGAAAGCTAACCATGCCCAAACTCAACCTTGCCCACATCCATCTGCACCAGCAACCCAACGGCACGCGGGAAATCTGCGTCGCCCCCGAGTATCTTGCCCACGGCGCGCAAGCCGCCTATTACCAAGCCCGCGACACCACCCCCGTTGCCCTGCGCATCACCACCGCCTTTCTGCCGTTTGAGCAGCGGCAGCATGAAAACCAAAGCGCCGAAAACCTAAATTTCGCCGCGCTCGCCCATTGCCCCGCGCTGCAACGCCTGTCGTTCAGCGAATACCGCGCCCGCCAATACAGCAACCTTGCCGCGCTCTACGCCCTGCGCCACCTCACCCATCTCACCCTGCCGCACCAATCCCAGCCCAAAATCGACCTCGCCCAATTCCCCCAACTGCGCGAACTCAGCTGTGCAGGCAAAGGCAACGCGCACAACCTAAGCCAAGCCGCATCGCTGCAACGGCTGTATCTGTTTTCGTTTAAAGACAAAGACCTCAGCGCGTTAGGCAGCCTGAAAAACCTGCAACAGCTCACCCTTATCCGGCCCGCCATAGAAACGCTGAACGGCTTAACCGAGTTGCTGCAATTGGAAACGCTGGATATTGCCTACGCCCGCAAGCTGCACGACATCAGCGTTGCAGCAATGCCCGTGGCTCAAATCGGTGGCGCTGCCCGCCAAGTTTCAAGGGTGAGCCCTATCCTTGCCCGCTTAATTGATACGCGATTGATACGCGCACAGGCAGCCTGAAAAACAAAACCGTTTGGTGTGCGCCAAACGGTTTTTTGTAGGATAGATTTGGGTTTCAGGCAAAGAAAGTAAGTCGCCTGCGCCGCGATAAGGCGCAAAGGCAAACCCATCAGAAATGCCAGACGAAGCACAATCAACACCATTCGAGCTTTACAAAATTTCGTTTCGGCTGCCTATTCTCCACCCTTACCATCCGCCTCATCCGCCCGCAAACAACACGCCACCGCCACATCCGATTCCAACACGCAACAACACGCCAAAACCTCCCCCTCGGCAATAAACGCCATCGGCATCTCCCGATACGACACCCGCCCCGCCAGCAGCTTCACCCTGCACGAGCCGCAATAGCCGCTGCGGCATTGGTATTCCACCGCATGGTTCGTGCGCTCCAAGCCCGCCAGCAGCGACTCGTCGGGCAATAATTCAAATTCCGCATCCAGCGTGGTAACTTTAAACATAACGGCAGCCTGAAAAGCAAAAGCGCGAATTATAAGAGAAAACGCCGCCCGCTGTTTTCAGGCTGCCGCATCGTGCCGTCGTTCCTCCGCCCGCCGCAACATTTCTTAACCCAATCCAAAAAATCCCCACAAAAAGATGACTTTTCGTAAATAATTTTTTACAATCCAGCTGTCTCAACAAAGGCGGCTTTTCAGGCTGCCTTATTCGTTTTACTACTTCCTGCGTTTCTCCCCACGCGGTAAACCCTTGCTCCACCCCCGTTTGCCGCGTTAGATTTTTCATGAATCGGCACAACCGAATCACGCGAAAATCCGCCACACGCCCCGCTTCACGAGCAAACAAGCCGCGCGTACCGCAGCACTCCATACAGGAAAACCATGAAACCCATCCAAATCATCTCGCCCCTGCTTGCGCTGATTGCGCCCGCCCTTGCCCATGCCGCCGAATTTAACGCCGCCGAACTCAGCCTCGCATGGGGCATCCCCTTTGCCCTGATTCTGCTTTCCATCGCCCTTGGGCCCTTGTTTTTCGCCAACATCTGGCATCACCACTTCGGCAAAATCACCCTCGGCTGGACGCTATTGTTCCTTATCCCGTTCACGCTCACCTTCGGCAGCAGCCAAAGCCTGCACCTCATCGCCCATGCCATGATTGGCGAATACATCCCCTTTATCCTGCTGCTGCTCGCCTTGTACACCATCTCGGGCGGCATCCTCGTGTGGGGCAATCTGCACGGCTCGGCCAAGCTCAACACCGCGCTGCTTGCCATCGGCACCGCGCTTGCCTCCGTTATGGGTACCACGGGCGCGGCGATGCTGATGATTCGCCCGCTGCTCAAAGCCAACGACAACCGCAAGCACAATGTGCACGTGGTCATTTTCTTCATCTTTCTCGTTGCCAACATTGGCGGCGGCTTAACCCCGCTGGGCGACCCACCGCTCTTTCTTGGCTTTTTAAAAGGCGTAGATTTTGGCTGGACGGTGGTGCACATGTTCCCGCCCGTGCTGATTAGCACCATCGTGCTGCTCACCGTGTTCTACATCCTAGACAGCCGCTACTTTGCCCGAGCCGATGAAATCCTGCCCAAAGACCCCACCCCCGACAGCCATTTTCAGGCTGCCTTCCCCGCGGTGGACGGCATCAAAATCTACGGCAAAATCAACTTCTTGCTGTTAGCAGGCGTGATTGGCGCGGTGTTGTTATCAGGGCTATGGAAGCCCGAATCACACGGCTTTGAAATCCTTGGCGCGCACCTAGAACCACAAAACATGGCGCGCGATGCCATCCTGATTGTGCTTGCCCTGATTTCGCTGTGGGTAACGCCCAAGCAAGTGCGTGCGGGCAACGAGTTCAATTTTGACCCCATCGCCGAAGTCGCCAAACTGTTTGCAGGCATTTTCATTACCATCGCCCCCGTGCTGGCGATGTTGCAAGCGGGCGAAAAAGGCGCGTTTTCGGGCGTGATTGCGTTGGTACACGATGCCGCAGGGCAGCCCATCAACACCATGTATTTTTGGATGAGCGGCATGCTATCGGGCTTTTTGGACAACGCCCCCACCTACCTCGTATTCTTTAACATGGCAGGCGGCGACCCACACGAGCTGATGCGCGGTGAGCTGTTTCACACGCTGCTGGCGATTTCCATGGGCTCGGTGTTTATGGGCGCACTCAGCTACATCGGCAACGCGCCGAACTTTATGGTCAAAGCCATCGCCGAGCAGCGCAAAGTGAAAATGCCCAGCTTCTTCGGCTACATGGTTTGGTCGTTCGGCATTCTGATTCCGCTGTTTGTGTTGCATACGCTGATTTTCTTCGTGTTCCAGATTTTCTGATAACGAGATAGGCAGCCTGAAAAACCGATTTCAGGCTGCCTTTTGCCAGCGCACGGCTTGCCAGCAAGCCGTAGGGAACGCGGAATAAATATTTCAGGCTGCCTAACACTCCGCACTCGCATTTAAACCGCCCCGCATCATCAACCCATTTTAGCTTCGCTACGCAGGCTGCCTAATCCATCCCCACCAAAGGCAGCCTGAAACCCCGAAAGCCCGCCATGAACATCATCAAATACCTACAAGCCCAAGGCATCGACACGCGCAAAGGCTGCCAATGGCTGGTCAAACACCAACTCGTGCAAATCAA
>CAUQDE010000040.1:0-9941 GCA_963516425.1 uncultured Kingella sp. | reverse complement strand
TGCGCCTGCGCTGGGCGGCACTTGCCTGAACGTGGGCTGCATTCCGTCCAAAGCCTTGCTGCAATCGTCCGAGCATTTTCACACCGCGCAGCACGATTTCGCCGAACACGGCATCTCGTTTACAGGCAGCCTGAAAATGGATGCCGCCAAAATGATTGAGCGCAAAGACGCGATTGTGAACAAGCTCACAGGCGGGATTAAATTTTTGTTTCAAAAGAACAAAATTGAAAGCATTTTTGGGCGCGCTTCGTTTGCAGGCAAGCAAGGCGAGGAATGGCTGCTCAATGTGGACAACGGCGCGCAAATCGCCGCCAAACACGTTATCATCGCCACAGGCTCTGCGCCGCGCGGTCTGCCCAACCTTGCCCCAATCAGCAATGTGAACGTGTTGGACAACGAAGGCGCGCTGAACCTGACCGAAATCCCGAAAAAACTGGGCATCATCGGCGCGGGCGTGATTGGCTTGGAAATGGGCTCGGTGTGGAAACGCTTGGGCGCGCAAGTGCATATTTTGGAAGCCGCGCCCACCTTTTTGCCCGCTGCCGACCGGCAAATCGCCAAAGAAGCGTTTAAATATTTCACCAAAGAACAAGGGCTGGCGATTGATTTGGGCGTGAAGCTCAATCAAATTATTGAATACAAAGACGGCGTTTCGGTGGAATACGAGGTTTCAGGCAGCCTGAAAACGAGCGAAGCTAAAACAGGCGAAGCAAGTGCAAAAGAAACCAAAACCGCACAGTTTGACAAGCTGATTATCGCCATCGGGCGCGTGCCTGTTACGCAAGGCTTGGGCGCGGAAAACGTGGGCTTGGCGATAGACGAGCGCGGCTGTATTGCGGTGGACGATGAATGCCGCACCAATTTGCCCAATGTGTGGGCGATTGGCGATGTGGTGCGCGGCCCGATGCTGGCGCACAAAGCCAGCGAAGAGGGCGTTGCCGTTGCCGAGCGCATCGCGGGGCAAAAACCGCATGTGGATTTGGGCAACGTGCCGTTTGTGGTGTACACCGACCCCGAAATCGCGTGGGTGGGCAAAACCGAAGAGCAGTTGCAAGCCGCAGGCATCGCCTACAAAAAAGGCACATCGGGCTTTGGCGCAAACGGACGCGCCTTGGGCTTGGGCAAAGCCAAAGGCACGATAAAAGTGTTGGCAGACGCGCAAACCGACCGCATTTTGGGCGTGCACATGATTGGCGCGATGACCAGCGAACTCATCGCCGAAGCCGTTGCCGCGCTGGAATTCAAAGCCAGCAGCGAAGACATTGCGCGCATCATCCACGCGCATCCTACGCGGTCGGAAGTGTTGCACGAGGCGGCGTTGGCGGTGGATAAGCGGGCGTTGCATGGCTAATGTGGGGGAATGAAAGGCAGCCTGAAACGGGGAAAACCGATTTTCAGGCTGCCTCATTTGGATTTTGAACAGGGAACAAATATGACAAAAGAGCCCTTGAAAACAAGAATTAAGAATTGGTTTTCATCCCGAGAAGGCGCGGGGATTGCCCTTATATCAGTCGTTTCCACATCGTACTATTTTATTGCCTCATCCAATTTCCCATTGACGTTTCCTTTTTTTCAGCCCCGTTTTATCCATGCGCAAGAAATCAAAATAAACCAATGGAGACAAACTAAATCTGGCGACGCGATTGCTTTCGTGCACAACAATCTGCCTTACGCCGTACCCTGCTATCGCGCCGAGAAAAAAGAATTGACCGCTTTGTGCGACGCGGTAAGGTTTAACGGCGTGGCAGTCGTGAAAAACATGGTTTTCTTGCAACCTTATTCAGGTGCAACAAATGTTTTGATTACGCAAGGCACATTGTCGCAACCGCAAAGCGAAACGCCGATTGCCATCCGCCAAGACAGGCAAAACAGATTTGTGCGCTTTGAACAAATTACGTTTCAATTTTTCCTTGCGCTAATGATATTAAGCAGCGTGTATTTAGCCGCGCATATTTATATTGTGGTTCAAGATATACGGCGCGAACGATTTTGAATGTAAAAGGCAGCCTGAAAACAGGAAAAACCGATTTTCAGGCTGCCTCATCCCCACACCACCATGCCCCGCCCCATCTACCTACACCCCACCCCCATCCTCCCCACCTTCGCCGCCCTCGCTGCCATCTGGCTGCTCACCGCCATCAACAGCGTCGCCCAGCTATTTGCCGCGCCGCCGTGGTTCGCATGGCTGCCCCGCGCCGCCCTGCTGCTTGCCTGCCCCATCGCCGCATGGCTGATTAACCGCACATTCTTCGCCCGGCAAACCGCATGGCGATACCAGCCGCACAGCCAAACCTTTGAACGCTGCCAATGGCAACGCACCCGCTGGCAAGTACAGCACACCCTCGCCAAGCACCACATCGCAGGCATCGCCGCCGAGCAAATCTACCAAAACGACATCCCGCTCACCGCCCGCATCTGGCTGGCAACCCACATCCCCGGCGCAGACCCCGGCCGCCACACCCTCGCCACCTTCCGCTACGACCGCGAAACAGGCTTCCAAGCCATGCAGCAAGCCCAGCAGCGCATCGCCAGCCAAACCCGGCTCCCGCTCATCCCCTGCGTGCTGCGCCAGCAAGCCGATTTAAGCGAACAACCCACTCGCCCCGAGCAGTTTCAGGCTGCCGCTACCCCCAGCAATCCCCTATGGGTGTTTGTGCTGCATCTGATTTGGGCGGGCATTGTTATCAGCGCAGGCATCGCCGCCATTCGCTACGCCCCTCAGTTTGCCAACGAAAAATGGGCAAGCAACACCGCATGGGCAGTCGCAAGCATCCTGTTGCTCTACGCCCTTTCAGGCTGCCTACAAAGCTACGCCCGATGGCGCAACCACCGCAAACAAAATCAGCCAATTATCCCATCCGCTCCCAGCATCCCGCCACGCAACTCCGCTGCCCGCCGCTCCATACAAACCGCCTATTTTTCGCGCAAACTCTGGCTCGCAGCCAGCATCATCAGCGCATTGCTCACCCTGTTGTTCAGCCTAAGCAGCCTCCCCGCCGCCTTGATGATGTTCATTGTTGCCAGCAGCATCCTGTTCACCATCTGGCAAACCGCCCCCACCACCCGCCAATTCCGCTACCACGCTGGCAGCGACACCTTTGAATGGCAAACGCTAGACCCCTCCCTGCGCTGGCAAACCCAAGCCACCGCCCCCGCGCAAGACTTCATCGGCATCCTGCGCGAACACGACCAAGTCTGGCTCATCGGCGCAGCAGGCAAGCCTAACCAATTTGTTACCAACCAAAACAGCGTACACCTCGCCGCCCAGCTCGCCCAAGCCACAGGCTTGCCGCTGATTGCACGCAAAAAGGCAGCCTGAAACCCTGTTCACCCGCTGGCTTTATCGTTCGCGATGCGTTTTCGGCTTTTCAGGTTGCCTATGGATGACCGCGCCCGTTGCCACCCGCGCAGCCTGAAAACACCCCATTTTCCACCCCTAACCAAGGACTTTATGATGACCAAAACCGTTATCTACACCCCCCAAGCCCCCGCCGCCATCGGCGCATACAGCCAAGCCGTCCGCGCAGGCAACACCGTGTATCTCAGCGGGCAAATCCCCCTTGCGCCCGAAACCATGCAGTTGGTGGGCGACGACTTTGAAGCCCAAGCCCACCAAGTGTTCAAAAACCTGCGCGCCGTGTGCGAAACAGCAGGAGGCAGCCTGAACGACATCGTGAAGCTCAACGCCTATCTCACCGATTTGTCCCACTTCGCCACCTTCAACGCCGTGATGGAACAATACTTCGCTGTCCCCTACCCTGCTCGCGCCGCCGTTGGCGTCGCCTCATTGCCACGCGGCGCATTGGTGGAAGCCGAAGCCGTTTTGGTTTTGCCTTGATGTGATGCCAAAGCCGTAAACAAGTAAACAGGCGGATTTTATTTCCGCCTTTTTTGCACCAACACGCAACGGCATGATGGTTTATTTTGTTTTCAGGCTGCCTCAACGCTTTGCTAAATCCAAAGAGACAGCCTGAAAATCAAAAGCGGAACGACAACGGCTCGCTGCCAAATGGCGTATTTATTTCGCATTAAATAGGGCATGACCGGTTAGCGGAATATTGGCAAGCCACCGACACACCATCGGTTGCCCATTAAACAAACGTTTCAGGCTGCCCACGATTTTTTCCAAGACTCAACCCCAAAGGCAGCCTGAAAACCAATCTACTCAACAAAAACCGTTTAGCCCAATACCAACCGACTTGGCTTTTTCAGGCTACCTCCATCCCCCCAGCCACAAAAAAACACCGCTATGCCTGTACACATAACGGTGTTTCTTAACATCACCAACAGCGACTAGCCGCCCAATTCATCCAGCAGCTGTTGCGCTTGCGTTTGAATTTCGCCATGGGATTCGGTAACCAATTCGCGCAAGGTTTCGCGCGCTGCCACGGCATCATCAATTTCCAGATACATTTTCGCCAATTCCAATTTCGCTTCCAAAGGCTCGGTCAAGCCCACCGCCTCGGAAACAAAACCCGCATCGTTATGCGCCGTTTCAGGCAATTCTTCAATATCCCAAGAAGCCAAATCGTCCACAGCGTGTTCAACCGCAGGCGCAGCAGGCTCGTCAAATGACAAGTCGTCAAACGAAGGCGCGGACACGGCAGGCTGATCAAACGACAAATCATCAAATGCAGGCGCAGCAACCGCAGGCTCTTCCAAAGACAAATCGGCAAATGACTGCCCGGCAGGTTCAAACGCGGGCGTTTCAGCAGCAAAATCGACCGCAGCGGGCTCTGCCACAGCAAAATCCAAGCCGTCGTCCAATGCCGCATGAGCCGCAGGCTCGGCAGGCGTTTCAACCGCAAAATCATCTAATGCGAAATCCATTGCATGGTCAACCGCTGGCGCTTCAACGGCAGGCGCATCAACGCTGAAATCATCCAACGCCACTTCGGGCGCGGTAAAGTCCATTGCAGGCTCGGCAATCGCAGGCGCATCTAAATCGGCGGCAAATTCAGGCACTTCGGGCGCATCCAACACAGGCGCAACTTCTTCAACCGCAGGCGTATCCAGCGAGAAATCATCAAACGAAACTTCAGGCGCGGCAACATGGGAAGCGGCTGCGGCAACGGCTGCGGTTGCTGCGGCAGGCGCAACAATATCGCTTGCGTCAAAATCCAAGAAGTCATCGCTTGCAGCGGTTTCTGCCGGCGTATCGACAATATCGGGCAACGCGTTATTAAATGCGTCCAAATCAAACGTTGTTTCTTCGGCAGGCGCAGGAATAATATCGTCCGCCTGAATCGAATCATCAAACGATAAGAAATCATCGGCTGCGCTCACAGCGGTTTCAGGCTGCCCAATCGGCGTATCATCGATAACGAAATCATCGGCGGCAACCGCATCACGGCTGCTGAGCGAATGCGCAGGCTCTGCAACGTCTGGTTCAACTGAAACGATGTCATCCACTTGCCAATCATCCGCGTCAAACGATGTGGCATTTTCTGCCACCAACAACGGATTGGCATGGGCATGCGGTTCTTCTTCAACCGATAGCGCCCATTCATCAGAGCTGTCATCAAACTGCTCGGGTTCAAAGTCATCCAAATCAAATATTTGGCTGGAAGCGGCAGGCGCAACATCAGTATCGACAGGCGGCAAATCAAAGAAATCATCGCTGCTGTCGTCTGCTTTTGCGACGCCGGTATCCCGCATCCAATCGTCCGTCTCGGGGCTGGCCGTGCCATCAAATTGAATGTCGCTGCCATCAAATTCTTCGTCGCCGGCTGCGTTGTCGTCATCAAATGAATCGGCACGCGATTTTTTGCGGCGGCCCAACAAATAAGCCGCGCCTCCGCCCAATACCGCCACACCGGCCAAGCTTCCGCCAATCAATGTCCAATCTAAGCCTTCGTCTGCGGCCGGTTCTTCCGCAGGCGGTGTGGGTTGCGGCTCGGCAACGGGTTCGGTTTTTTCTTCTGCAACAGATGCGGCTGCAACGGATGCCGTTTCAGCAGGAGCCGTTTTGCTTTCGGAAGCAGCAACGGTGTTTTCAGGCTGCATCTGTTCAGCTTGCGATGCTTCCGGTTGAACGGGTTTGGTTTCTTCAACCGCAGGTTTGGATGCCTCGGGTTGCGCGGGCACTACGGGTTTCGCTTTTTCTCCCACCGCTTTTTCTGCAACAGACGGTTCTTCAGCCGCTTGGTCTTTTGCCTTGGGTTTAATGGGCTCAACAAGTTTTTTAACCGGCTCAACTTTTACAGGAGGCGGCGTAACGACTTTGCTGGGTGTTTCCTTAGGCGTTTCTGCCACATCGGGTGTGGTATTTTCTGTTACTGCGGGCGCAACAATCGCTGCACCGCGCGAAATGCGGGGCGATTGATGTTTGCGTTGTGCCGATTTGGCGTAAGCATGGAACTGCGATGCGGTGGGGATGTACAGCGTTACATTGTGATACATCCTGCCGTTGCGGAATGCGCGTGGGTTGGCTGCCATCAAAGCACGCACGGCACGCTGCACGCTCATGCCCTGCGGGCGGTAACGGGCGGCGATAGAAGTCAAACTTTCGCCCGCTTGCACACGGTGGTAGCGCGGGCTGGTTGCGTATGTTTTTTCTGTGCGCGGGGTTGCTTCACGCGTTTCTTGTTGGATTTCAACATCATCGTTTGCAACGGCATGATGTTGCTGCTGCGGTTTCAGCTCAACCGCTTTACGCGTGTCGCGATTAGAACGCGCCTGTGACGGATTAGGGCGATAGTGCGAAGGATTTATCATGGCGGTATATTGGCGAGTTTGATTGCCCGCGCGGACAGTGAAAGTCAAAATGGGGTCGTTTACAACGGAATTGGAGCGAAGACGAATAATAGCATTGCCATCGCCATGAGGGGCAACGGTGCCGCTGATGCCGTTGCCCGATACGCTTGCGCCGTTTTGCAATACCGCTTTGGCTTCCTGCCCTGTTACCACGATGCTGCCTGAAAAAGGCTCGCCCAGATTAGATTGCACGTTCACGCCGCCAATGCCTGCCACTGCGCTAAACGATGTGATTAGCGACAGCGATACTGCAATCATTTTTGTATTCGTTTTCAAAATTCATCTCCCTATCCGTGCGAACGCCCGCAAGCGGATTGATACAAAGCTTAACAATTCTTAAAGCATTATGATAGCCGTTTATTCTCGTTTCTGCCAAGCAGAACCGCATTAAACCGCCCGGAATATAGCCTACTTACCACAACTTAACGCAACGGCGCGTTCCCGCCCCCTTTTAGGCAACCTGAAAACATATTATGATGCGCTTTTCTTACTCTTTTTAACGAAAGCGAAAACATGAAAGTTTTACTATTGGGCGCACCGGGCGCGGGCAAAGGCACGCAAGCGCAATTTATCACGCGCGAATTTGGCATTCCGCAAATTTCCACGGGCGACATGCTGCGCGCGGCGATTAAAGCGGGCACGCCTTTGGGCTTGGAAGCGAAAAAAATCATGGACGCGGGCGGCTTGGTGCGCGACGACATCATCATCGGCATGGTGAAAGAGCGCATTGCGCAGCCCGATTGCGCCAACGGCTTTTTGTTTGACGGCTTTCCACGCACATTGGCGCAAGCCGAAGCAATGGTGGCGGCAGGCGTGGATTTGGACGCGGTGGTGGAAATCGACGTGCCCGATGCAGCAATTGTGGAGCGCATGAGCGGACGGCGCGTGCATTTGCCGTCAGGGCGCACTTATCATGTGAAATACAATCCGCCCAAAGTGTCCGGCAAGGATGACGAAACAGGCGAAGACTTGGTGCAACGTGATGACGACAAAGAAGAAACGGTGAAAAAACGCCTTGTGGTGTATCACAAGCAAACCGAGGTTTTGGTGGATTTTTACAGCAAATTAACGGGCGAACACGCGCCGCGTTATATCAAAGTGGACGGCACGCAACCTGTTGAAGCCGTAAAAGAAAATGTGATTACGGCGTTGCAGCGCTAATTCAGCCATCATGAGGCAGCCTGAAAACACGTTTACCCGTTTCAGGCTGCCTTAAACCATAGAAAGGATAGAAAGGACGCAAACGATGAAAAAACTTCTGCTTGCCGCGCTGTTGTGCGGCGGTTTTCAGACTGCCTTGGCGGATGGCTCGGACTATTTGGACCAACGCCAACAAATCTTTATGCAAAACCTGCCCGAATACAACAAAGAATTCAACGAGATGGATGTGCCGCTGCCTGCCGTGCCCAATCCGAACGAGGGCGATTGGTTTGAGCTGTATATTGACAATCTATATAAAGGCAGCCCGCGCATTTTGTTGAGCAGCATCACGCAAGCGCCCGACGGCAGCGTGCGCTATGTGTTCAATAACCGCTCCGAAGCTGGTTACGACAACATTACCGCCGAGGGGATGCTGTGCGTTACGGGAACGAAGCTGCTGGATTCGGAAGGCTCCAAGCTGAAAACCTACGGCTATGCCGACTTGGTAAACCACCGCTGGATTGAGCCGCGCAACGCGCAGTGGACCACGCTGGGCGGCAAACGCAATGCGACCGACCGCGTGCGCCGCGTGTTGTACGATGCGTTTTGCTTGGATACCAGGGCGCGCAGCAGCGACGAAACACTGCGCGCGCGGATTCGCACCCAAGGGAAAACGGAAAAACGCGAATACGGAAAATGATTTTCAGGCTGCCTATTGCATTGGGCAGCCTGAAATTGCATGATGGTTGCCGAACAGCGTTTCAGGCTGCCCCAAGCCGAGTAAACAAAGCAAACCGCTTCATTTCACAAAGGATTTTATTATGATGGTACACATCGCTCCGCCCAACATCGCCCCCTATCGCGCCCACGCGCAGCAATATTTCCCCAGCCTGCTCAACCCGCGCCCCAACAACAGCCACAAAGGTACGTTTGGCACGGTGGGCGTGATTGGCGGCGGCGATGGCATGGCGGGCGCAGCATTGTTGGCGGGGATTGCGGCGTTGCAAACGGGCTGTGGCAAAGTGTTCATCGGCTTCAACCAAGCCACGCCGCCCAGCGCAGCTTATGCCTATCATCCCGAATTGATGCTGGATTCTGCCGCGCGAACCGTGCAGCGCGACAACATCAGCACATGGGTGGTGGGCTGCGGCTTGGGGCAAAACGAGTCTGCCGCCCGCGCCCTGCACGCCATCTGGAACAGTAACCATCCGCAACTGGTGCTAGACGCGGACGCGCTGCATTTGCTGGTGAACCATCCCAAATTGTTCCCGCCCGCCAAACACCCCGATTTGGTGCTCACGCCGCACCCCGGGGAAGCCGCGCATCTGCTGGACGTGAGCACAAGCCGCGTGCAAAGCAACCGCGCATGGGCGGCGCGCGAAATCGCCAACCGTTATCGCGCGTGGTGCATCCTGAAAGGACACGAAACCGTGATTTCATCGGCGCGCGGCTTTTTGCATGTAAACAAAACGGGCAACGCAGGCTTAGCGACCGCAGGCAGCGGTGACGTGTTATCGGGCATTGTGGGCAGCCTGTTGGCGCAAGGGATGGCGGCGGAAGAAGCGGTGCCTGCGGCGGTTTGGTTGCACGGCGCGGCATCGGAAATTCTGGCGTATATGCAAGTGGGGCCGATTGGCTTGCTGGCAGGGGAAATCGCGGAAACGGTGCGCTGGCTTAGAAACCGCCTGACGGCGAATATTTGAACGGCATGCGCCATGGAGGCAGCCTGAAACGGGTAACAAGGGTTTCAGGCTGCCTTTTTTATGGTTGATGCTTAACGGCTGAGGCAGCCTGAAAACGGTCAGGCAGGGATGCCCTTTCTGCGGTAAAGCCATTTTCAGGCTGCCTTACTGCCAAAACAAAAAACCGTATCTCAAAAAGATACGGTTTTCTTCATCAGCAAAACTTAATAAACGTATATCAAGCAGCGAAGGCTTGGTCCACGCGCTCGCGCAATTCCTTGCCGGGTTTGAAATGGGGCACGCGCTTGGCGGGCACTTCCACTCGTTCGCCTGTTTTCGGATTGCGCCCAACGCGCGGCGGGC
>CAUQDE010000039.1:0-9949 GCA_963516425.1 uncultured Kingella sp. | reverse complement strand
CCGGCGCGCTCACGATGACGTTTTTCTGCTACGCCTTTGTGAACATGGGCATGGTGAGCGGCATCTTGCCCGTGGTGGGCGTGCCGCTGCCCTTGGTGAGCTATGGCGGCACGGCAACGCTGTCTATTATGTTTATTTTGGCGTTGCTGATGGGCATCGCAAACCAAAACCGCAAGAAGCCGACTTGAATGAGGCAGCCTGAAAACCGAAATGCAAGCCAAACGGCAACGGCAACCGCCCGACACCCCCAACCCTTTTTCAGGCTGCCTTAGCCGTCTGAGGCAGCCTGAAAACACAACCGCAATTCCTTTATCCCGCCATGTCCGAAATCCGCATCCACAAAACCGTCCTCGTCCCCCACAGCGCCGCGCAAATGTATCAGCTGGTAGACAAAGTTGAAGACTACCCCCGATTCCTGCCGTGGTACGGGCGCAGCGAAGTGCTTTACCGCAGCGACACCGAGCTCAAAGCCCGCCTACACATGGACTACATGGGCATCACCCAATCCTTCGCCACCCACAACCACAACATCCCCAACCACGAAATCCGTATGACCCTGCTAGAAGGCCCGTTCAAATCCCTGCACGGCACATGGCAGTTTGACGACCTAGGCGACGACATCTGCCAAATCACCTTCACCCTCAATTACGAACTCACCGGCATCCTCAGCCGCCTCATCGCCCCCGTGTTCAACAGCGTATCCGGCAAGCTGGTGGACGCATTTGTAAAAGAAGCGAACCAACGCTATGGCAAACGATAACGAAATCACCATCGAAGTCGCCTACGGCACCGCCGAACAGCAACGGCTCTACCGTTTCAGGCTGCCTGCCAACAGCACCGCCCGCCAAGCCGCGCTCGCCGCCCCCGTGCGCAACGACTTCCCCGAAGCCCAACCGCACACCGCCCCGCTGGGCATTTTCGGCAAAGCCGTTAAAGACAGCCACATCCTGCGCGAAGGCGACCGCGTGGAAATCTACCGCCCGCTGCAAGCCGACCCCAAAGAAGCACGGCGCAAACGCGCAGCGCAAAACAAGCCGCCCAAGGCAGCCTGAAAATACAAAACTAACCCGTTTTCAGGCTGCCGTTGCCCGCAAAAATCCCCCACACAAGCCGCCCGCAAAACGGTAAAATTCCCACCCTTTCCCGCGCGCCCAAGCAACACAGGCAGCCTGAAAACAAGTTTACCCATCCTTTTCTTTCAACCACAACAACCCTTAACACCATGTTCCATTCAGTCAATAAATTCCGCACCCCCGTTACCATCCTGCTCTCGCTGATTGCCGTTTCTTTCATGGGCTACGGCTTTGTTTCCCTGCAAGGCATTTCCCGCGACAACTACATCGTCAAAGTGGGCGACCAAATCATCACTCGCTACGCGCTAGACCAAGCCGTGCAAAACACCGAAGCCGCAGGCGAGCCGGCCAGCCGCGAAGCCGTGTTCCAAACCCTGTTGCAACGCGCCTATTTGCTGGAAGGCGCCAAACAGCTCGGCATCGTGGTCAGCGACGAGCAAATCAAACAAATCGTGGTGGACAACCCCCAGTTTCACGACACCAGCGGCAAATTTGACCCCAAACTGTTCCAAGCCTACCTGACCAATACCCGCCAAAGCGAAGAATCGTTTATGCAGGCGCAGCGCGAAAACCTGAGCGTGGCGGCGCTGTTGCAAACCTTAAACAGCAACGCCGTGTCTGATTTCCAAGCGCAGCAAGTCATCAACGCCGTGCTCGCCCCCCGTTCCACCCGCGCCTATGTGTTGAACCCGCAAGCCTTTGCCGACAAAGTGAAAGCAGACGATGCCGCACTGAAAAAATACTACGAAGCCAACAAAAAAGACTACCTGCTGCCGCAAGGCGCAAAATTCGAATACATCGTGCTTTCGCCCAAAGACATCGCCGGCAAGCAAAGCGTGAGCGATGCCGAAATCGAAGCAGCCTACAACGCAAGCAAAGGCAGCCTGAAACCCAAACGCCGCGTGTCGCACATCTTGATTGAAGCGCCCAAATCCGCCGATGCCGCCACGCGCGAAAAAGCCCGCGCCGAAGCCGAAAAAATCGCCGCCGAAGCCAAAGCCCATCCCGAGCAATTTGCTGAAATCGCCAAACGCGCCTCGCAAGACGTGGGCAGCGCAGCCAACGGCGGCGACTTGGGCGAGATTGCGCAAGACGGCAAAATTGGCAGCAAAGCCTTGGAAGACGCGGCATTTGCATTAAACAAAGGCGAAGTGAGCGGCGTGGTGGAAAGCGATTTTGGCTACCATGTTTTGCGCGTAACCGACATTGCCGATGTGTCGCTGGCGGCGCAAAAAGACAGCATCCGCAGCAGCCTGCAAGCCAAAAAAGCGCAGCAAGAATACAACAAGCAACGCGAAGCATTGAGCGAAGCCGTGTTCAGCGCGCGCGACAAATTGCAGCCTGCCGCGCAACAATTCGGCTTAACCGTGCAAACGCAAAACGAGTGGACAACCCGCGCCAACGCAGGCAGCCTGAAAATACCCGCCGCCGTGGCGGAAGCCTTGCTGGCGGGCGACGTGTTCAGTAAAAAACTCAACTCTGCCGCCATCAATGTGGACGGCGAAACATGGTTTGTGCGCCCCACCGAAACCCGCACCGAGAGCACCGAAACCTTTGAGCAAGCCAAATCGCGCGTAGCGGAACGCTTCAAGCTCGCCGAAAGCCGCCGCTTGGCGCTGGAACACGCCAAAAACCTGCAAAAAGAGCTGGCGGCGGGCAACAACCCCGCGGTGGCGTGGTCGACCGTGGAGCAGGTTGTGCCGCTGCAAGTGCGCGCCAATCTGAGCGACGATGCCTATTTTGCCTTTATGCAAGCCATCCCGAAAAACGGCAAACCTGCTTACGCCGTGTTGGATATGCCCGCCGCGCCGCAGTTGGTGGAAGTGCAATCCATCCAAACCGCTAGCAATCCCCAAGCCCTTGCCAATGCCAAGCAAACGCTGGCGCAAGAAATGGGCGAAAACATGATTCAAAACTACATTGAATCGCTGGCGGCAAGCATCAAAACCCAGCAGGGGATTGAGAAAGTGTCGGGCGAATAATCCCACCCCGTTTTCAGGCTGCCTTGGCTCGAGGCAGCCTGAAAAGCCATCCGCCGCCCATTTTTGCAAGGCTTCGCTGCCCGATGCGCTTCAAGGCAGCCTGAAATCCATTTCATCCACCCACACGCAAAGGAAACCGCCATGAAAGACCTTGTTACCCGCATGCAAGCCCAACTCAAAGCCCTCGCGCAAAAATACCCCGCAGCCGCCGAAGAGCTGGGCATGAACTTTGAGCTGAACGCCGGTGCCAGCGAAGCCGATTTCGCCAAGCTGGAACAAACGCTCGGCTACGCGCTGCCCGAAGAGTTTAAAGAACTCTACCGCGTTGCCAACGGCGAACCCGATATAGACGGTGTGTTTGCCGGCGACGAATGGTTGAGCATTGACCGCATCATCGACGAATACGCGGTTTGGAAAGATTTGTACGACGACGGCTCATTCCAAGAAGACGACGGCACGGACTACGGCTGCGAACCCGAAGACGCAGGCATCAAAGCCGATTTTTGGTGGAATCCCAAATGGATTCCGCTTTCCGCCGACGGCGGCGGCAATGGCAAAATGATAGACCTAGACCCAGCGCCAAGCGGCACGGCAGGGCAAATCATCCAAATGTGGCACGACGACGCGGCACGCGAAAAAGAAGCCAACTCCCTGCGCGAATTTTTGCAAAACTATGTGCAGGATTTGGAAGCAGGGCGGTATGTTTTGGATGCTGATTACGGCGTGATTTTGCAAGCCGAATTGGATGATTTGAACGCCGAATAGGCAGCCCGCGTAGCGCAGCGGAATTGCGAAGCTAAAACAAGAAATGCCGTCATTCCTGCGCAGGCGGGAATACTGTTGTTTATCAGCAGGTCGGGCATCAATACCCGACCTACTTAGGTTTTACAAAGATTTCAGGCTGCCTATGCCCTCCATCAAGGCAGCCTGAAACGCCGTTCAGCGTAGCCAAAACCCTTTTCCCAAACCCACCCGTAAGGACACCACCATGCACATCTTCCACACCATCGCCGAGCTGCGCCAATGGCGCAAAACCGTTGCCAACGTCGCCTTTGTGCCCACCATGGGCAACCTGCACGACGGGCATCTCGCCCTTGTGGAGCGCGCCAAGCAAGAAGCCGAACACGTTGTGGTCAGCATTTTTGTGAACCGCATCCAATTCGGGCAGGGCGAAGATTTTGAGCAATACCCGCGCACGCTGGCGCAAGATGCCGACAAGCTCCGCGCCGCAGGCGTTGCCGCCGTTTTTGCCCCCGATGAAGCCGAACTCTATCCCGCAGGCGAGCAGCAATATTTCGTTGAACCGCCCGCGCTCAAACACGAGTTGTGCGGCGTGTCGCGCCCCATCCATTTTCGCGGCGTGGCAACCGTGGTCAGCAAGCTGTTCAACATCGTGCAGCCCGATGTCGCCTGCTTCGGCAAAAAAGACTATCAGCAAGTCGCCATCATCCAGGGCATGGTCGCCGATTTAAACATCCCCGTGCGCATCGTTGCCGTGAACACGGGGCGCGCTGCCGACGGCTTGGCACTATCCAGCCGCAACCAATATTTAAGCCAAGCCGAACGCGCCGAAGCCCCGCGCCTTTACCGCACCTTGCAAAACATCGCCCAAAGCGCGCAAGCGGGTAACCGCGATTTCGCCGCGCTCGCCCAAGCCGCCCGCGACGAACTGCACGCGCACGGCTGGGCGGTGGATTATGTTGAAATCCGCCAAAGAGGCAGCCTGAAAACCACCCAAGCGGACAACAAACAACTGGTGGCGCTTGCCGCCGCCAAGCTGGGCAACACGCGCTTGATTGATAATCTGGAATTTGATGCATAACCACCCGCCACGGCGTTTGCATCGCCCGCGCGAAAAAATCCCTTGTTGCGGGCAGCAAGGGATTTTGTTGTTTGCGCGGATGTTTAGGCGGGGTGGTTTCAGCTGCGCTGAACTGCGTTTCAGACTGCCTTAATGCGGGCGTGGGTCGGCAGCCTGAAACGAAACTTTTGTGAAACCTGCGACCGCGATGGCGTGTTGGCGGCGCGCCGACATCATGCCGCTTCTTAAAGCCCTATTGAATACGCCATTTGGCCATGCACCTTTGCCGCGCTATTTTAGATTTCAGGCTGCCTTAATGCTTAAAGGCAGCCTGAAACCGTTTCTTGCGCGGGGCAAAATCTTGCCCTTGCTCGCGGCATGAGGCAAACCTAAGCCACAACCTGCCTGCGCGGGCAAAAGGCAACCTAACCATGTTGAAAGGCAGCCTGAAAATGGATAACACCATTTTCAGGCTGCCTTTGATTTGCTTGCGTTGCTCGCCGTTAGGCGTAGGCTTGCAATTCGGGGTTGATGTCGGTTTGCGCCAAATTGTTGGTGTAGTTGCACAAGGTTGCCAGCGCCACGCCCATCACCACGTCCACCGCTTGTTCTTTGCGGTAGCCCGCTGCCACAAACGCGGCAAGTTCGGCATCGGAAACCGCGCCTTTGTTTGCCATCACGGCGATGGTGAAATCGGCAAGGGCTTTGAGTTTGGCATCGTCGAACTCGGCGGGGTTCACATCGCGCGAGGCTTTGATGGCTTGTTCGGACAGCAGTTTTTTCAGCGTTGCCAGCTTGGTGTGCCCTGCCACGCAGAAGCCGCATTCGTTGGTGCGGGCGGCGATGATTTGGATGACTTCGCGCTCGCCGCCTGTGAGTGAGTTTTCGTTGTTGAGTTTGCCGACTTCTTGGTAGAAGGTGAGGGCTTGGGGGGAGTTGGCGAGTGCGCCGATGAGGTTGGGGATGAAGCCGTTGGCTTTTTGCGCGGCTTCTACGCGGGCTTTGGCGGCTTCGGGGGCGGATTCTACGGTGTGTACGGTTAAACGTGCCATGTTGTGTTCCTTATGTTTGGGTGAAAAAGACGGGCGGATTGTAGGAGGGTTTGGGCAGCCTGAAAAAGATTTTGTGTTTATGTTTGTTAGACGATTTGGTTATTTGGGCGGGCTGTGTGGTGCGGAGCGTGCGGCGCGGGCGCGATGTTGGAACGCTTGAAGGCTGATGCGTGTTTCTACGGCTTGCCGGCAAGCCGTGCACTGGTTTTCAAAATGGCTGAGGCAGCCTGAAAACGTGAAATGCCGTTTCATTGGTTTTAGCTTCGCAACTCCGCTGCGCTACGCAGGCTGCCTATTTGGCGTAAAACGACGGCTCGCCTGCGGGGCGGGTTTTGAAGCGTTTGTGCAGCCAGTAATATTGCGGGATTTGATCGCGGATGCGCGCTTCGATAAAGGCGTTCATGCGGCGCACGTCGGCGGCGGTGTCTTGGCTGGGGTAGTGTTCCCATGCGGGGTAAAAGCGCAGGACAACGCTGCCGTCGGCTTGGCGCGTGGGGATGGCGGGGATGACTTTGGCGCCAGTCATCTGGGCGATGCGCGGCAGGCCTGCGATGGTGGCTGCCTGAACGCCGAAAAAGTCGACGAACAGCGAGTTTTTTGCGCCGAAATCTTGGTCGGGCAGGTAGAGGAAGGGGGCGTTTTCGCTGCGGATGTGTTTGATGATGCTGCGCAGGCCTTCGGTGCGCCCAACGAGGAATACGTTGTTGTAGCGGTGCCGCCCGTGCAGGATTTGCGCGTCGAGCACGGGGTTTTTTTGGTGGGAATAGACGCTAATCAGCGGCACGTCTTGGTTGAGCGCGTATACGGCGGCTTCGAAGGCGGTGAAATGGGGATAGAGCAGGATGACTTTTTCGCCTGCGGCAAGGGCGTCGTCAAGGATGTGTTTGTCTTGGTAGCGCACCATTTGGCGCAGTTCGGCGGCGGGGGCGTACCAGTATTTGCCGTATTCCAGCACCAAAAGCGCCATGTGGTAGAAGTGTTGTCGCAGGATTTGGTCGCGCTCGGCGGGGCTTTTTTCGGGGAAGCATAGGGCAAGGTTGATTTGCCCAACTTTGCGGCGGGGGGCAACCAGCCAGTAGCACAGCCAGCCGAGCAGGCTGGCGAGGGCGCGCAGGGCGGAATGGGGGAGCTTGCCGAGTAGTTTGAGGGCGAAGAAGGCGAATTTCATGGGGTGGGCTTTCAGGCTGCCTAATGGGCGGCTGCGATGTGGGCAAGATGGTTTCAGGCTGCCATTTTTGTAAAGTAGGTCGGGCATTGATGCCCGACATTTTTAGTGGCGCATTAAGAACGTCGGGCATCAATGCCCGACCTACGATAGGCGTGAATATTAAACAAAATTTCCATTTGCGTTTTCAGGCTGCCTTTGGCGATAAAGCAGCCTGAAAACGATGCAATCAACGGCAGCCCAATGTGGGCGCAAGGGTGTCAAAGCTGCGGTTGAGTGCCGCGCATTCGTTTTCGGTGGGGCGACTGCGTGCCAGTTCCACGCGCAAATCTTGGTTAGAGGCGCGCAGGGCTTCGGCGTCTTCGCCTTGGCGGGCAAAGCATTGGTCCACGCGCTGATAATAGCGTTCGCAGGTTTCGGGCAGGGGCGGCAGGTTTTCGGGCAAGGCTTCGGGCGGCGCGGCGGAGGATTCGGCGGGCGGCGGCGTGTTTTCCCACGCGGCGATGTCGGATACGCCCACTTGCTCTTTGGCGGCACGGCGGGCGTTGAGAATGTTGTCTTGCTCGGTGTTTTGCACCCACGAGTAATCTTTGGCGGCGGCATCGGAAGCGGCAGGGTTGGCGGGCGCGGAGGCGGCGGGCGGGGCGGCTTGGGAGCGCAATTTGCTGCGCAGGCTGACGATAAAGGTAAGCGACAGCACCACGGCAAGCAATATCAGCGGCAGGGCGTGTTCGGGTTTGAGCTTAACGGGCGGGCGTTTCATCAAAACAGTTTCCGTACTTCGGCAACGATGTCATCGGCGCGCATAAAGGTTTCGCCGATGAGAAACGTGTTTACGCCGTGCTGCTGCATCCGTTGCACGTCGTCTTTGCTGGTGATGCCGCTTTCGGTTACCACGATGCTGTCGCCCAGCTGCGGCAACAGGGCGATGGTTTGCTGCAAGTCCACTTCAAAGGTGTGCAAATTGCGGTTGTTTACGCCGCGCAGGGGGGTGGTCATGCGGGCGCATTTTTGCACTTCGCTCTCGTCGTGCAGCTCCACTAGCACCGCCATGTTCAGGCTGTGGGCCACGCCTTCCAGATGCAGCAGCGCGGTTTCATCCAATGCGGCGGCAATCAGCAAAACGGCATCGGCGCCCCATGCGCGGGCTTGGTAGATTTGGTATTCGTCGATGATGAAGTCTTTGCGCAGCACGGGCAGCGAAACGGCGGCGCGGGCTTGGCGCAGGTAAACAGGCGAGCCTTGAAAATAAGATTCGTCGGTGAGCACGGATAGGCAAGCCACGCCTGCGGTTTCGTAGTCCTTGGCGTGTTCATCGGGGTGAAAATCGGGGCGGATAAGTCCTTTGGATGGGCTGGCTTTTTTGATTTCGGCGATGATGGCGGGCTGATTGGTGGCGTGTTTGGCACGCAGCGCGCCGATAAAATCGCGCGGCGGTTCGGTGGTGCGTGCTTGCACTTTCATGTTTTCTAACGAGATTTCGGCTTTTTGTGCGGCGATTTCTTCGGCTTTGGTGGCGAGAATTTTGGCGAGAATGTCGGGCATGATGGGACTCCTTTGGGCAGCCTGAATGGCTTGGCAGAAACTTGCTGCGCTTATTTTTTAGACTGCGGTTGGATGTTGATGGGGGCAAACAATAAGGCAGCCTGAAAGTTTCAGGCTGCTGCTGTTGGCGGCATTATTCAATGCTGTAACCTTTTAAATATTGCACGCGTTCGCGCGTCATGCGGGTGTCGCATTGCAGTTGCAGGTATTGGCTTTCGCCGGCGCTTTTGCCTTTGGCGGCGGCGTTGCGGCAGTTGGCGCGTTTTTTGGTTTCCCATTCGCGCTGCTCTTCAATCAGGCTTTGCTGCACTTGCGGTTCAATTTTGCGCCATGCGGATTTGATGGATTGGTCGGCTTTGCTGTTGTCTTCGCGCGCGGCATCCAGTTCTTTATTGCTTAGGGCGCTGGGTTTTTCTGCGGGTGGGGTGAGCTTTTCAGGCTGCTGTTTGGCGGGGGTGGATGCGCTTTCGTTGTCCAGCACTTCGGTTTTGGGCGCAGGCACGGCTTTGCGCAAGTCTTCGGGCTTGGGCGGCTCGGGAATGTCAATCGGTGGAACGGTTTGCGGCGCGGGGATGGATGCTTCTTCGGCTTTGGGCTGGTCTTTTTGTTTGAGCAGTTTAAGCGCTTCGGCGCGGCTAACGTTTTTGCCGTTTACGTTGAGCGTGTCTTTTACGCCGTAGGCGGCAAGGGCGTCGGCAATCATGTGGGCGGCGCCTGTAAGGTTGTTATCGGTTAGGGCGAATTGGTTGTTTTTGGCGGAATAGTTGAGCGGGAAGTTGATGCTGTTGTTGCTGAATGTGCTGTTGCTGCCCGTTAGGCGTTGGTTGATGATGTCTAGCGGGGCTTCGCTTTGCAGCAAGGGGGCGTTGGTTTGCGCTTGTTTGATGATGTTTTCGGGGATGGCGATGGCAACTTGCGCTTGGCAGGTGTCGGGCATTTGCCCTGCTTGGGCATCGCTTACGGTTACGTTTAATTGCGCGGCTAGGGCAATGAGTTTGTCGGCGTCTATATAGTCGTTGGCATTGGCTTGGGCGATGCGCTTGGCGTTGCTGCCGATGGTGTCTTGCAGGATTTGTTTGACTTGGCTATTGAGCGCGGGCATTTCGCAGCTGGTGTTGCTGG
Source organism: uncultured Kingella sp. (assembly GCA_963516425.1). Lineage (GTDB taxonomy): Bacteria > Pseudomonadota > Gammaproteobacteria > Burkholderiales > Neisseriaceae > Kingella_B. The sequence continues at coordinate 209 of CAUQDE010000039.1, read as the reverse complement.
CAACGGCGGACGCTGCGGATGCGGCAGTCGGTGGGGTTTCGTTTTTGGAACAGGCGCTCAGGGCAAGGGCGGCGCAAAGGGCGGCGATGGCGGTTTGTTTCATTTTGTGGCTTTCTGGTTAAAACTGGTTAAAAAATAAACAGGCGGCATCATATCAAAAATAGTGGGGGCTGCCAAAAGTGGGGGGATGAGGCAGCCTGAAAAGGGGG
>CAUQDE010000038.1:0-9969 GCA_963516425.1 uncultured Kingella sp. | reverse complement strand
GCGCGGGCGCGGTGTGCACCAAGCCTGTACCTGCATCGGTGGTAACGTGGCTGCCGTTTAAAATGGGGATGTCGCGCTCCAAAAACGGGTGGTGGCAAAGCAGGTTTTCCAAAGCTGCGCCTGTGGTTTCCGCCAGCACAGGGCAGCCCGAAAAGCCGTAGCGTTCCAACGCTTGCTCTGCCAAATCTTTCGCCAACACCAGTTTGCCTTTGGGCGTGTCAATCAGTTGATACACGATGTCTGCACCTGCAGAAATGGCTTGGCTGGCGGGTAGCGTCCACGGCGTAGTCGTCCAAATCACAGCAAAGGCTTCGCCTGCGATTTCAGGCTGCCCAAATGCTTGGGCAAGCGCGGCGGTGTCTTGAAAGGGATATACCACGTCAATAGCGGGCGAGACTTTGTCTTTGTATTCCACTTCGGCTTCGGCAAGCGACGAGCCGCAATCCAAGCAGAACTGCACGGGTTTTTCGCCGCGGAACAAATAGCCGGCGGAATAAATCTCGCCAATCATGCGCACGGTGTCGGCTTCGGTTTTGTAGTCCATCGTGCGATAGGGGTTTTCCCAATCGCCCAGCACGCCCAAACGGATAAAGTCTTTTTTCTGGCGGGCGATTTGCTCGGAAGCATATTCGCGGCACAGCTCGCGGAAACGGCTGGCGGGCATGTCTTTGCCGTGCAGTTTTTCCACCATCACTTCAATCGGCAGCCCGTGGCAATCCCAACCGGGCACATAAGGCGCGTCAAAGCCCGCCAGCGTTTTGCTGCGGATGATGATGTCTTTTAAAATTTTATTGACCGCATGTCCGATGTGGATGTCGCCGTTGGCATAAGGCGGGCCGTCGTGCAGAATGAATTTGGGGCGGCCTTTGGCAATTTGGCGCAGTTTTTGATAGCGTTTTTCGTCTTGCCATTGTTTTACCCAAGCGGGTTCGCGTTTGGCAAGGTTGCCGCGCATGGGAAACGGAGATTCGTAAAGATTAACGGTTTTGGAGTAATCGGTCATGGTGTGGGCTCTGTAATCGTAAAAATAAAGAAAGAGGAAAAGGGGTTTTCAGGCTGCCTGAAATCGGCTTGGGCAGGGAAAAACAGCCATTCTACAAGCCTTTATCCTTTGTGAAAAGCAATGCGGTGGAGCGGGCGGCGTTTCGCTGCTGTGTAAACGCGGGTTAATGCTCATTACCAAACGCTGCATTTGCAGGTAAGATGCGCGCCGTTGCCATTTGGCAATATTCAACCAATGGAGATTTACCATGAATATCAAACTCGTTTCTTTGATTGCTGTTTCTGCTGTGGCTCTGGCGGCTTGCGCGGGCAGCGAAAACCCTGCGGCAAACAACGACCCACGCGATAGCGCCATGGGCAATATGTCTATGCAGCAACAACAAGCGATGAGCCCCAAAGTGGGCGGCACCAAACGCTTTGAATGCGACAACGGCATGACCGCCACCGTGAAATATAGCAGCGGTGCAATCAATCTTGCCGTGGACACCATGGGCAAATCGGCTGTGTTGAACCAAGCGATGTCGGCATCGGGCGTGCGCTATGCGTCTAACAGCGCGTTCTATGGCAACCCTGCCGAGTGGCACGAAAAAGCAGGGCGCGAAGCCTATTTTGAATTTAGCGGCTCGGACGGCAGCGTTGTGAATACCAACTGCATGGCAAAATAATCCGATATTTGAATAGTCAATCAGACCGATTTCAGCATGGTTGTTGAAATCGGTTTTCGTATTTGAAGGCAGCCTGAAACAGCAAATCTGGCTTCGCCATGCTGTCTGCTTAACAATTCTTAACCGGATAGAAAGATTATGCTAGAATGCGCCCGTTGTTCTCGCTTAATCAAAAACGCGCTGAACAATGATTTTCAGGCTGCCTCACAGCCTAACCACAATTAGTCGGGGTGCTGCGCAAGCGGCTGAGAAAACACCCGTGAACCTGACACAGGTAATACTGGCGTAGGAAACTAATTAAAACAACTGTTTATGTTGATTTATGAAACCCATCGCCATTTGCCGTGTTGCGCAAATGGCGTTTTTTTATAACAGGAGAAATACCATGAAATTTGTTCATTTTAGCTTGCTCACTTTGTCGCTCGCTTTAAGCCACGCCGCTTGGGCGCAAACAGAAGTGCGGTTAGCCGTAAGCGATTCGTTTGATTTGCCCAAGCCTGTGATTGCGCAATTTGAGCAGCAAAACGATGCCAAGGTTTCCATTGTGAAACTGGGCAGCGGCAATGAAATGCTGAACCGTTTGATTTTAAGTAAAAAATCGCCGTTAGCCGATGCGGTGTTTGGGCTGGATAACAATTCATCTGCCAAAGCGCAAGCGGCAGGCATTTTGACAGCGAAACAACCGCAAAGCAAAGCAACAACGGTTTCTTTATCACACGTATTAGCGGTGGATTTTAGTTTTGTAACGTTAAACTATGACAAACAGTGGTTTGCCAAAAACAACCTGCCTTTGCCTAAAACACTGGATGATTTGGCACAGCCCAAATACAAAGACTTGGTTGCCGTTCCCAATCCGGCCACATCCACCCCGGGTTTGGCATTTTTGTTAGCCAATATCAGCGGTTTGGGCGAAAAAAATGCGTTTAAATGGTGGGGACAAATGCGGCAAAATGGCATGAAAATCACCAAAGGCTGGTCGCAAGCGTATTACACCGAATTCACACTCAACGGCGGTTCACGCCCGATTATCGTGGGCTATGCCACCAGCCCTGCGGCAGAAGTGTTTTACAGCGAAGGCAAGCTCAAATCGCCCAATATGGGCAACTTGTTCTTGCACGGCGGCAGCTATTTACAGGTTGAAGGCGCGGCGGTGTTAAACCAAGCCAAGCAGCCTGAAATGGCAGCGAAGCTGGTGCAATATTTGCAAAGCCCTGCGGTGCAAGATTCGCTGATGACTTCAATGTGGGTTTATCCTGCGGTGAAAGGAACGAAAGCGCATCCGATTGCAACCCACGCTTCCACGCCTAAAGATGCCAAGTTGCTGCCCGCGGCGCAAGTAAACAGCAAGCAAAAAGATTGGGTGGCGCAATGGACGCGCGTGGTACTCAAATGATTTGAGGCAGCCTGAAAACAAAAAGGTATCCGTTTGGGATACCTTTTTTGCTGCGCGGCTAGGGCGTATCGGCATGCCGTTTAATGCGCGTCGTCCCAATTTTTGCCGATGCCCACTTCGGCAACCAGCGGCACATCCAGCACACCTTTGCCCACGCTTGCCATCAGCGCAGGGATATTTTGCACAATCCGTTCTTGTTCGCTTTTGGGCACTTCCAACACCAATTCATCGTGCACTTGCATGGTCAAACGCGTTTTCAGGCTGCCTGAAAGTAAGAAATCATCCACCGCAATCATGGCGCGTTTGATTAAATCGGAAGCGGTGCCCTGCATCGGCGCATTGATGGCGGCGCGTTCCGCTCCTGCGCGTGCCTGCGCATTTTTTGCGTGAATATCAGGCAGATACAACCGCCGCCCAAACAGCGTTTCCACATAGCCCAAATCCGCCGCCTGCTCTTTGGTGCGCTGCATATAATCCGCCACACCCGTGTAACGTGCAAAATAGCGTTTGATAAACATATCGGCAGACGCGTTATCAATCCCCAGCGATTTCGCCAAGCCATAGCTGCTCATGCCGTAAATCAAGCCAAAGTTAATCGTTTTGGCGTAACGGCGTTGCTCGGGCGTAATGTTTTCAGGCTGCATGCCAAACACTTCGGCGGCGGTGCGGCGGTGCACGTCTTCGCCGTTTTTAAACGCCTCAATCAGCGTTGCGTCGCCGCTTAAATGCGCCATGATGCGCAGTTCGATTTGCGAATAATCGGCAGACACAATCACGCTGTTTTCAGGCGCAATAAACGCTCGGCGCACGCGCCGCCCTTCGCTGGTGCGGATGGGGATGTTTTGCAGATTGGGATTATTGCTCGCCAGCCGCCCCGTAATCGCTACCGCTTGCGCGTAATTGGTGTGGACGCGGTGGGTAGCGGGGTTAATCATTTCAGGCAGTTTATCGGTGTAGGTGGATTTGAGCTTTGCTAAACTACGATTTTGCAAGATGATTTTTGGCAAAGGATAATCCATCGCCAGCTGTTCCAACACCGCTTCGTTGGTGGATATGCCGCCCGTGCTGGTTTTTTTCAGCCCTTTGGTGGAAATCCCTAATTTGGCAAACAAGATTTCCTGCAACTGTTTGGGCGAATTCAAATTAAACGGTTGCCCTGCCAAATCATAGGCTTGCTGTTCCAATTTCAACAATTCCGCGCCCAATTCCGCGCTTTGCTGCGCCAATTCCGCGCGGTCAAGCAACACGCCGTTGCGTTCCATGTGAAACAATACCTGCGCCACAGGCAATTCCATGTCTTCATACATTTTGCGCTGCTCATCGCTCATCTGCGCTTTTAAATGCGCTTCAATGCGCAACGCAAAATCAGCATCTTGGCAAGCATATTCCGTTGCCTGCTCAACCGAAACATCAGCAAACGAAATTTGCTTCGCGCCCTTGCCGCATAAACTCTCATAAGTAATCGTTTCCAAGCCCAGCCAACGTTGTGCTAATTCATCCAAACCATGCCCCAAATGGCTTTCCAACACATACGAAGCCAACATTGCATCGCCCGCAATCCCTTGCAATTGAATGCCATGATTAGCAAAAACGTGTTGGTCATATTTTAGGTTTTGCCCAATTTTTAATAACGTTTTGCTTTCCAAATATGGTTTCAGGCTGCCTAACAGCGTTTCCCAGCTTAATTGCTGCTCAGCAAATGTGTGGTTAATCGGAATATATACTGCTTCGCCTGCGGCAAAAGCCATGCTGATACCCACCAATCGCGCATTCATTGGGTCTAGCGATGTGGTTTCAGTATCCAAGCCAATTTGCTCGGCTGTGGATAATTTTCTAAGCAATTCATCCAACTGCGTTTGGGTAGTGATGGCTCTATAATTCAGTTTTTCAGGTTTAGGCGCGAGGGTAATTTCAGGCTGCCTTTGCTTATTAAACGTGACTTGCGTGCCTATATCATCCGCAGCAAACAAATCATCGCTTGCTTGGCTAGATAATTGATTTTCCGCTTCTTTTAACCATGTTTTAAAACCCAGTTCACGAAAATGCACCGCCAATTGCGCCCATTTGGGTGCGCTGCGCCGCAAATCATCCATGCCATTCGGCAGCTCGCTAGATAAATCCACATCAGTTTTAATCGTTACCAATTCATACGACAGCGGCAGCTGCGATAGAGCAGCGCGCAAGTTTTCGCCGATTTTTCCTTTAAATTCACTGGCCCGCTGCATAATATTGTCCAGCGAACCAAACTCTGCCAGCCATTTTGCCGCTGTTTTTTCGCCGCATTTTTCCACCCCCGGCACGTTATCCACTTTATCGCCCATCAACGCGAGAAGATCACGGATTTGGTTGGGATGCACGCCAAATTTGTTGAATACACCCGCTTCGTCCAGCGTTTCGTTTTTCATGGTATTGACCAGCATGATACGCTCGCTCACAAGCTGCGCCATATCTTTATCGCCTGTGGATATGACCACGCTCATGCCTGCGTTTTCCGCCTGCTTGGCCAGGGTGCCAATCACATCATCCGCTTCTACATCATTGATTTTCAATACCTTCCAGCCCATCAACTCCACCAATTCAGGCAGCATGTCGGCTTGCGGGCGCAAATCATCAGGCATGGGCGGGCGCGTGGCTTTGTAGTCGGGAAACAATGCGTGGCGAAAATTTTTGCCTTTGGCATCAAACACGCACGCGCAATAATCATGCGGTGTTTCCGCACGCAAACGGCGCAGCATATTCAATACGCCGTAAACGGCATTGGTTGGCGTGCCATCAGGCGCAGAAAGATGAGTCATGGCGTAAAACGCGCGATAAAGATAGGACGAGCCGTCCACTAAGAGCAAAGTTTTTGTGGTCATTTCAATGTTCAATATCAATAAAAAAGCTGCCTAAAACCATTCTAGGCAGCCTGAAAACCAGTTTATGCAAACAATTTTGCGAACGCTTTTTTCAAATCATCATCAGTTAGCGGCAAACATTTGCGAATATCATCAAACGAAAGCGAAGCCACAATTTGGTCGACTTCATGCTCTTGCGCGCCCAATTTTTTCAATTTGGCAACCAGCATTTGCCCAACCATGGATTCCAACGCTTCTTGACCTTCTGATGAATTCATTTTTCGTCCTTTCAACTAAACAAATACACAATGATAATGGCTGCTATTATAACAATAATCTGATTGATTTGTTTAGCTATTCCTGTTTTCAGGCTGCCTAGGGGCTGCTGATATTCAACTTTTGAAGTGAATTTTGCGTCATAAAATGGCAGATGCAAGGCAAAAATGCGAGCCAATGCCATCCATTGGCGAGTATTTTTAACGCGGCAGATGCCGTTTTAGGGCGAAAAATCCGCCAAAATGTTGATTATCAACAGCCCCTAATAACGGCGCAATTCTTCTTGCAATGCCTGCATATTTCTAATACGGTCAGCCACTTGCATGCCAAAGCGTTTAATCGCCGCATCATTTTTCGCTTTGCCTGCTTTAACCAAATTATTTTGCGCGGCTAAAAGCGCATTTTTTTCGCGGCTGATTTCCTGTTGCAACACTTCGCGCTGCGTTAATTTTTTCGGTTCAGACAGCGATACAACTTTGGCAAGCTGGCTGGGAATGCGCGTATTAGTGTGAAGTGCCGCCACTTGGTTACGTAAATTGGCTTGTACCTTGTTATCCGCAGCCATATCAGAAACAGGCGGCAGCAAAACCGTATCGTTAAACAACTGGCTGGAATCCTTCCACACACGGCTAATCTCATCATCAATCGCTTGTGGCACGCTGGCAGGAATAGGCGCAACCATAGAAGCAGAAGCGGGTTCAGATGCCGCTTCTACGCTCGTGTTTACGGTTTCAGCATGGGCGATGTGGATGAAACTTGCTGCTGCAAGGCATACCAACCATTTAAATTTCATCATGTTTTCAGGCTGCCTGATGTGGATAACTTAAAACAATATCATACCAAAATTGCGCTTTTCAGGCTGCCTGAAACAGCCGCCAATCCCTCATTTTTAGAAAACTTTGCACTATTAACTTTTCTTTATTTTTATTTACTTCAATTGGTTGTTTTAAATCTTATCGCCACACATATCCTTTTTTAATAATTTGGATACCTTTTACAACTATAAAAAAGCAGCCTGAAACTGTGGATAAATTTTCAGGCTGCCTACTTTTTTGTGCTTAGTGTTCCACTTGTTCGGGCAAAAATCCGCCGCTCTGATGCGCCCATAATTTGGCATACAACCCGTTGTTTGCCAACAGTTCTGCGTGCGTACCTTCTTCCACGATTCGCCCTTTATCTAGCACAATTAATCTGTCCATGGCGGCGATTGTGGATAACCTGTGGGCAATTGCGATTACGGTTTTGCCTTCCATCATTTTATCCAAGCTTTCTTGGATTGCCGCTTCCACTTCGCTATCCAACGCACTGGTCGCTTCGTCCAATAGCAAAATCGGTGCATCTTTAAGCATCACACGGGCGATGGCGATGCGTTGGCGTTGTCCGCCCGATAATTTCACGCCACGCTCGCCAACATGGGCATCGTAGCCTGTTCTGCCTTTTGCATCTGACAAATTGGGGATAAAGTCAGCGGCTTCGGCGCGTTCGGCAGCCTGAAACATTTCTTCGTCGGTGGCTTCGGGTCTGCCGTACACAATATTGTCGCGCACGGAGCGATGCAGTAAGCTGGTATCTTGTGTTACCAAGCCGATTTGGGCGCGCAGGCTTTCTTGTGTGATGTCGTTGATGTTTTGCCCGTCAATTTCAATTGTGCCACTTTGCGGCTCATAAAAGCGCAACAGCAGGTTCATAATGGTGGATTTGCCTGCGCCGCTGCGTCCGATTAAGCCGACTTTTTCGCCTGCCTTGATGTTCAGATTAAAGCCATTTAGCAATGGTTTGCCCGCTTCGTAAGAAAAATCAACATGGCTGAAACTGATATTGCCCTGTTCCACTTTTAACGGCAATGCGGCAGGTTTATCCAAAATAGTTTGCGGTTTAGACAAGGTCGTCATGCCGTCCGACACTGTGCCGACATTTTCAAACAGCCGTGCCGACTCCCACATGATAAATTGCGACAAGCCATTGAGCCGCAATGCCATGGCGGTGGCGGTAGCAACCGCCCCTGCGCCAACGTGTCCGCCATGCCACAGCCACACACCCAGCGCGGCGGTGGACAACGTGAGCGATGAATTAATAATGAAACTCCAAGTGTGCAACAGCGTGGCAAGCCGCATTTGGGCGTACACGGTTACCATAAATTCGTCCATAGACTGCTTGGCGTAACGGGCTTCACGTGCGCCGTGTGAAAAGAGTTTCACGGTAGCAATATTGGAATAGGCATCGGTAATGCGCCCCGTCATCAGGCTGCGCGCATCCGCTTGTGCCTGCGCCGTTTTGCCAAGCTTCGGCATCAACAGCTTCATCATCAGCGCGAACGACACTATCCACAAGGCAAACGGCACAAGCAACCAACCATCCATTGCCGCCAAAATCAGCCCGGAAGTCAAAAAATACACAAAAATGTAAATCACCATATCGGCGATGGTCATCACCACATCGCGCACGGCAAGCGCGGTTTGCATCACTTTGGCGGATACGCGCCCCGCAAATTCATCCTGATAAAACCCGAGCGATTGGTTCAGCATCAAGCGGTGAAAATTCCAACGCAAGCGCATCGGGAACACGCCTTGCAAGGTTTGCAAGCGCACATTAGACGCAACAAAATGCCACAACACGGCAAATACCATCATTGCAACCATGCCGAACAGCGCCCAGCCTTTTTCAGCGAACAATGTTTCTGGTGTGAATTTTCCAAGCCAGTCCACAAGTTTGCCCATGAATTGAAACAGCAGCGCTTCCATAATGCCGATGCCTGCGGTCAAAACCGCCAGCACAAATATCCACACGCGCACCCCTTCCAAATTGCTCCAAATAAAGCGGAACAAACCTTTGGAAGGTGTAATGGGCGTTGCTTCGGGATAAGGTTCCACTCGGCTTTCAAACCAAGCGAATATTTTGGTTAAAAATTTAGTGTTTTTCATAAAGGATAATGGTTTCAGGCTGCCTTAAATATCATTCTAGGCAGCCTGAAAACGGATATGTTGTTAATCTAAACGGGTTTGGCAAACAAAGTGGTACGATTGAATTTCAAAGCCTTGTTGAAAATAAACGCGATGAGCAATCGTTCGCTCGCTGCCCACATGACAATCAACATGAATTTGCGTGATACCTTGTTCCGCAGCAATTTGATGCACTTTATCCAACAGCCGCGAAGCATAACCGCAACGGCGACTTTGGGGGATGGTAATCAAATCATCAATATGAATGTGCCGCCCGCTAACCAAATCGGTTTTTTCACGAAACCCGCATACAGCAACCGCGTTGGTTTTTCCTGCTTCAAACAATCCAAGCAAACGATAGCCTTGCGCACGTTGCACATTATTCACTTGCTCTACAAATTGGTTGATGTCATTAAGCGTGGGGCGCAACACGCTCAATGCAGCAAATACACTTGCCGTTTCTTTGGGCAAAATTTCACGCACATGGCTGGTTGGTTCTTCTGCTTTTTCAATAGATTGTTCTGCTTTTTCTTCAACAATGGATTTATTGTTATCTTTAACAGACTCTGCAACTTGATTTTCAGGCTGCCGATGAGAGTAAAAATCCGAACCACGCATAATCTGCAAATCATTATCCGCCGCAAAATCCATCAAAAAACGGAACATGCCGGGATTAATTTCTTCAAGGCTGGGCGAAACCTCTACACAACGGACTTTATTCAATAATACAGGTCGCACCCATTCTTGATGCGACGATTGATTATCTTTGCCAAACGACGAAAGAATACCGCACAACCGTTCTGCCCAATCGCTGGGACGAAACACCTTGCCATTACTGGTTGTGCCATGAATAATAA
>CAUQDE010000037.1:0-10087 GCA_963516425.1 uncultured Kingella sp. | reverse complement strand
AAAATCCCAACAGATGTGGCAAGCATGGGTGGATTTTGAATGCACTTCAAGCGATAAAACCTTTACCTCTTCTTATGCGCCTGTTGCTTTCTCAATATGCGCTATCAAGAAAATGAAATTAAGAGAGCAAGAATTAAAAGAAAACGCCGATTCTTTGTTCTAATGGCTTAAAAAGGCAGCCTGAAAACCATTCCCCATTTTCAGGCTGCCTTTCATCTGTTGCTGCCGCGTTGTGGCTTACTGTTCCAGCTCAATCGCCGCCGCCAATAGCGACAACCTTGCCATCACTCCGTAAACATACAAGCGGTTGCCCGCGCAATCGGGGCAATCGGGGTTGGGGCGCGGGATGCCCAGCTCGTCCCATTGCTCAAACACGCGCTTGCAATGCTCTTCGGTTGCCGCGTCCGCCGCGCTGCCTGCGCTGGGGATACTTTCGTTCAGCGGCACAAACACCATACCGCCTGCGTTCAGGTTTTCATCGTTGCCGCGCCCTTCGTGCACACGGAAAAAGCCGCCGATAACGAACCTGTCCATCATGTAAACCACAGGCTCGGACACAGCGCCGCCCAGCGTTTCGTAGGTATAAATCCCTTCTTGCACAATCACTTCGCTCACTTCTAAGCCTTCTTTCACCTTCGCCATTTTGTTGCGGTTTTTGCGGTTCAGGCTGCGCACTTCGTCGGGGGATTTCACGCTCATCACGCCCATGCCGTATGTGCCGGCATCGGCTTTCACGATGACAAACGGCTTGTCGGCAATGCCTTTTTCGTCATACTTGGCTTGGGTTTTGGCTAACACGCGCGCCACCGCATCGGCAAGCGCGTCTTCGCCCTCGCGTTCTTGGAAATTCAAGCCGCTTACTTGCTCAAAATAGGGGTTGATTTGCCATTCATCCAGCCCCAGCAGCGCGGCGAACTCGGCGGCAACTTGGTTATACGCGGCAAAATGGGCGGTTTTGCGCCGCGTGGTCCAGCCACCATGCAGCGGGGGCAGCACGGTTTGGCTGATGCCTTGCAGAATTTCGGGCACGCCTGCCGACAAATCGTTGTTGAGCAAGATAAAGCAGGGCGAAAAGCCGTCTGCCAAATGCACCCGCTCGCGCGTGCGTTGCAAGGGTTCCAGCGTGATTTTGTCGCCCAAGGCGGTTTCAAATTCGGTGGGCGCGGTGATTTCGGGATTCAGGCTGCCAATGCGCACTTCAAAGCCCGCATCGCGCAAAATGCCCGCCAGCGCGTACACATTTTGCAGATAGAAGGTGTTGCGCGTGTGGTTTTCGGGAATCAGCAGCACCGATTTCGCGCTCTCGCAGGCGCGTTCCACCGCGTCTTGCGCGGCAATGGTGCTCAGCGGGATAAAGTTGGGATTGAGATTGTTGAAGCCGCCGGGAAAGAGATTCATGTCAATGGAAGCCATTTTGTAGCCCGCGTTGCGGATGTCCACCGAGCCGTAAAACGGAGGGCGGTGCTGCTTCCATTGGCTGCGAAACCATGCTTCTATTTTGCTGTGGTTTTGCAGCAGCGTTTTTTCAAAATCAAACAGATATGGGGCGTATTCGGGTTGAATAATGGGCAGTTGCATGGCGTTTCCTTATGTGTGTGAAAGGGAAATTATAAACCAATGCGCACGGAAGATTGGGCAGCCTGAAAACGGTTTATCGGCGCAATAGACCGGCACACGGCAAAGGGCAACAAGGCGGCGCGTTCAACCGCCGGCGCAATTTTCAGGCTGCCTTTCAATCCGCATCGCGCGTCATCAAAGGCAGCCTGAAAATCCATCTGCATCATAAACCGTTGGTTACCAACCATTCCAACACCGCCGTGCGCGAAAGCCCCGTTTCTGCCGCCAGCTTATCCAGTTTCTCAATCGTTTCCACTTTCAAGCGGAAAGAGCATTGGCGCACGCCGCGCTGCGCTTCTTTTTCCTTGCGCGACAGGGTAGGTTTTTTCGGTTTTACAGCTTGGTTCATGGTTGATTTCCTTTTATTTTTGTAAATTAAAACTATTGTTCTAAACAGCATTGCGCCCGCCGTTTATAAACGCAGCTTAACACAGATTAGCAAAATACAAATCTGATTATAAAGCAAAATCATATTTTAGGCAGCCTGAAAATCACCACCCGTTTACATTTTAAAACCATACCCAACCCGCCATAATTTGTTAAACTCGCACCCGTCAAATTAACCCCCGTTTACACGCCATGCCCCACATCAAAGCCCTTGCCGCCCTAGCCCTTGCCACGCTGCTAGCCGCCTGCACCAGCGCGCCGCCCGAAGCCGAGCTGCCCGCCAAACCCGCGCAAGACCCGCTGATGGAAATGCTGAACAACCGCCAAGCCGCAGCCGAGCCGCCCTTTTTCAACCAAGCCGCCGCGCCCGTGGTGCAAACAGGCTTTCTCGCCAACCCCAATGTGCAAGCCTTTATCCAATACCAACACCAGCACCACGGCCTGCCGCTGGATTATCTGAACAACTTCTTCGCCCAAGCGGGCTATCGCGGCAACCTCATCAACACCATGAACCGCCCCGCCACCACCCAGCCGTGGTACAAATTTGCTGCCAACAATTCAGGCAGCCTGAAAATCAGCGCAGGGCGCGCGTTCTACGCGCAAAACCGTGCCGCCATAGACCGTGCCGCGCAGCAATACGGCGTGCCCGCCGAGTTAATCGTTGCCATCATCGGCATAGAAACCCAATACGGCAAAAATTCAGGCAGCATCCGCGTTGCCGATTCGCTCGCCACGCTGGCTTTTGACTACCCCCGCCGTGGCGCGTTTTTCCAAAAAGAATTAGGCGAATTTTTGCAACTTGCCCGTCAGGAAAACCGCGACCCGTTCAGCTTCACAGGCAGCTTTGCGGGCGCAATGGGGATGCCGCAATTTATGCCATCCAGCTTTCGCCAATACGCCGTAGATTTTGACGGCGACCGCCAGCGCAATATTTGGAGCAGCGTGCCCGATATGGCCGCCTCCGTTGCCAACTACATGAAACAACACGGCTGGCAAACAGGCAAACCCATGCTGATTGGCGCAAACGTTGCCCAAGAAACCCCGCAAATCCAAGCCCTGCTCAACGAAAAAACCGCGCTCAACCACACCGTTGGGCAACTGCGCCAAATGGGCGTACAACCCTTGGGCAGCGTTGCCGACAGCGAACCCGCTCTGCTCTACCGCTTGGAAACCGCGCCCAACCAATACCAATACTACATCGGGCTTAACAACTTCTACACCGTGTGGCACTACAACCACAGCCGAATGTATGTAACCGCCGTGCGCGATATAGCCAACGGCATGGGTGGCGGGTTGTGAGCGTATGTCGTGCGCCAAAGGCAGCCTGAAAACGCCATTTGGCGAAATGAAGCCCAAAAGGCAGCCTGAAACGCAGTTCGGCGTAGCTAAAATGGAACGTCGGCGGCTCGCCGACATCCCGCCTGCAAACGCAACCTTGTTCCCTGTCCCCACTTATAACAAGATATGGCGACGAGCCATCCCCGCTCCATTTAGAGGCAGTCTGAAAACCCATCACCATGAAACTCAACCGCCCCTTCAACACCCTAACTCTGGCCCAATACCGCCAAATCATCCCGCAACACGCCCGATACGCCGACTTCAACCCGCTCGCACTCTACCGCTCCATATTGGAAAACCACAAACTCGGCGAAACCGAAAAGCAAGCCGTGTTAGCGTTGACAAAGCAATATTTCCCCAAGTTCTACGATTTTTTGCTGGTCAAAGATTTCAACACCTACGTCGCGCTTTCCCGCCTCGGCTTGCCGCCGCTTAGCCCCGCGCAGCAATGGGATTACAGCGAGCAACTGCGCGCCCAAGCCCGAAAAATCCTCGCCCGCAAACGCATCCGCAACTGGCGCGTGGGTGCGGAAACCAAATCGTGGCGCTTAACCATCAGCCGCAAACACCCCGAGCAAGGCTTGCAGCTCGTGCAAATTATGAACCGCGCCACCTCCAACAAAAACATCTGGCGTTCCAACCAAATCGTCCATCGCCAACACCGCAAGCATCAAGCAGCCAAATTACGCGAAATTTGGCAAGAATACGAATAACCACAAGGCAGCCTGAAAAAGACCACCCCATGATTTACCTAAAAAACATCATCTACTACATCGTTCTCGCCCTCACCCTCCCCATCATGTTTCTCTGCGCCGTGCTTGCCGCGCCGTTCCCCAAAGGCGTGAACCGCGTGGGCAAAACGTGGACAGCCCTATTGTTGTGGGTGTTAGAACACGTTGTTGGGCTGCGCTACGAAGTGCGCGGCAGGGAAAACATCCCCACCGCGCCCGCCATCATCTGCTCCAAACACCAAAGCGGCTGGGAAACCTTTGCCTTGCAGCAAATCTTCCCCTTGCAAACCTATGTTTTAAAGAAAGAATTGTTCCGCATCCCCTTTTTCGGCTGGGCGTTGAAACTGGGCGGCGCCATCGGCATTGACCGCAAAGCAGGCGCGGATGCCATGCGGATGCTGTCCGAACAAGGCTTAAAGCGCAAACAACAAGGCTTGTGGATTGTCATCTTCCCCGAAGGCACGCGTATGCCAGCGGGCGAACGCGGGCGCTACAAACTGGGCGGCGCGCGCATGGCAAAACTGTTTGAAATGGACATCGTGCCCGTTGCGCTTAACAGCGGCGAATTTTGGGCGAAGAATGCCATTTGGAAAAAACCGGGGGTGATTCAAGTGGTGATTGGCGAACCGATTTCCTACCAAGCCGCCGAAAGCGAAGCCGATTTGATGCAGCTTTGCGAAGATTGGATTGAAGCGCGGCAAGCAGAAATTTCCAACGTGAAGCCCAAACAGGCAGCCTGAAAATTGGCGATAGCTCGCCGCCAAATGTGTTATTCAACAGGGCTTTGCTGCTCAGAACGATGTCGGCGAGCCTTTGATGTTCAATCGTTGCAGGTTTGACAACAGTATCAACCTGAAACGAATAAGGCAGCCTGAAAACAAGAAATACCCCGCCCCCGTTTTCAGGCTGCCTCACCCACCCAGCCCATGATTCAAATCCACACCCTAGCAAACACCCCCGTCGCCCTGCACATCAAACGCAACACCCAACGCAACATCATCATCCGCGCCCGCGATGCCAGCAGCCTCAACCTCAGCATCCCCAAATGGTTCAGCACCGCCCAACTGCAAAACTGGCTGCGCGACAACGAAGCCACGCTTATCCGCATCCTGCAACAAGCCCCCACCGCGCCGGCAGGGCAGCCTGAAACCCTGCCGCCCAGCATCCTGTTTACAGGCGAACCCTACGCCCTGCGCCCCGCCGCCGTCGTCCAAATAGAACGCTGCGACCGCCAACGCCTTTTCAGGCTGCCGCAACAGCACAGCCCCGCCGAGCAACGCGATTTGCTGCGCCGATACCTGTTTCAGACTGCCCATGCCGCCCTGCTGCCCAAGCTCGCCGCCCACAGCCAACACCTGCAACTTATCCCCGCCGCCATCAGCCTCACCCACGCCAAAACCTTTTGGGGCGTATGCCGCGCGCGCACGGGCATCAAGCTCAACTGGCGGCTCGTCTGCGCCCCCGAAAGCGTGCAGGATTATGTGTGCGTCCACGAGCTTTGCCATCTGCGCCACCCCAACCACAGCCGCGCCTTCTGGCAGCTGGTGCGCCAACACCACCCGCAAAGCCCCGCCGCCCAAGCATGGCTCAAACAACACGGCAAAACATTATTCTCACTCGGTTGATTTTGCGGCGAGTTTCCCCATATAGCACCAACGCGATAACGCCGCCACCGCTTATCGCACGCCCATCCCCATCAATCAAATATCCCAAGGCAGCCTGAAAAGCCTAAAAGGACACCTTAAAAATGAACAAATCTCTTCTCTCCCTAACCATCCTCGCCGCCCTCGCCCTTGCCGCCTGTGGCGACAACACGCCCACACCCCCCGCCGCATCCGAGCCGCCCAGCATCATCAAACAAACCGAGCCGCCCAAAGCCGATGGCACAGTGGGCATGATGCTGCCCGATTTTGCCCAACTGGTTGCCCGCGAAGGCGGCGCAGTCGTTAATATCCAAGCCTCGCGCGAACGCGATGAAGACGACAACAACGGCAACGAAGACCCATTTATGGAATTTTTCAAACGGCTCACCCCCAACGCCCCCGATTTTTCCGAAGACGACAACGCCACCAGCGCAAACTTCGGCTCGGGTTTCATCATCAGCCCCGATGGCTACATCCTCACCAACACCCACGTTATCAAGGGTATGACCAACATCAAAGTAACCCTAAACGACAAACGCCAATACCCTGCCAAACTCATCGGGCAAGACGAAAAATCCGACGTTGCCCTGCTCAAAATTGAAGCCAAAAACCTGCCCACCGTCAAAATCGGCAACCCCGACGAGCTGAGATCAGGCGAATGGGTGGCGGCTATTGGCGCACCGTTTGGCTTTGAAAACAGCGTTACCTCGGGCATTGTTTCCGCCAAAAACCGCACCCTGCCCGATGACGGCTATATGCCGTTTATCCAAACCGATGTTGCCATCAACCCCGGCAATTCGGGCGGGCCGTTGTTTAACCTCAAAGGGCAAGTGGTTGGCATCAATTCGCAAATTTACAGCCGCAGCGGCGGCTTTATGGGCATCTCGTTCGCCATCCCGATTAACGTTGCCATGAACGTTGCCGACCAGCTTAAAGCCACAGGCAAAGTGGAACGCGGGCAACTGGGCGTGGTGATCCAAGAAGTCAGCTACGATTTAGCCAAAACCTTTGGGCTAGACAAAGCCACAGGCGCGCTGGTTGCCAAAGTGCTGGCAGGCAGCCCTGCAGAACGCGGCGGCTTAAAAGTGGGCGATATTATTCGCAGCGTGAACGGCAACGAAGTGCGCTCATCCAGCGATTTGCCGATGACCATCAGCTCGCTCAAACCCAACCAAACCGTGAAACTGGGCGTGTGGCGCAAAGGGCAGATGCACGAAGTGGAAATTAAGCTGGGCACGCAAAACGACATCGCCGCCAAATCCGAACGCCAAAGCAGCGACCGCGGCGATAATGTGGACGATTTCCAATTTGCCGCCGCAGGCTTAACGCTGATTGTGAACAGCAACGGCAATATTGTGGTGAGCAATGTGAAAGGCATCGCCGCCAACGCGGGCTTGCGCCGTGGCGACATCTTGCTGGAAGTAGCGGGCAAAGAAGTGCACAGCCAAGAAGAATTTAACGCCGCTATTGAGAGCGCAGGCAAAAATATCCCCTTGCTGGTGCAACGCGGCAGCAGCAATTTGTTTATGGCGTTGATTTTGCCCTAATCGCCTAACCGTTTTCAGGCTGCCTCATTGCAATATTAAGGCAGCCTGAAAACATGATTAAGCCATTTCAGGCTGCCTTTATCGCCTTATGTTGCCGATTTATTCAGCCCCCCAAACGCAACCTTGCCCCTTTGTCCAAATCTTTGATTTGGGTATTAAGTAAGCATCTAAATCTTTGATTTAGCCATGCGAACTTATGCAAAGCTAAGGGGTATACCGCAGTGCAACGCGCAAGGTTGAAAACCATAAAACCCATCGCAACCCTTTTAGAAAGATTTTCACCATGACCGAACAAAAACCCCTTATCGCCTTCCCCACCCACTTTGACCTCAAAATCATGGGCGCAGCCCACCCCGATTTCGCCAGCGAAATCCTAAAAGCCATCCGGCAACACGCGCCCAACACCACCGAACAACACGTCAAAATCCGCCCCAGCTCCAAAGGCAACTATCTGGGCGCAACCGTAACCGTGTATGCCGAAAACCAAGAGCATCTGGACAACATCTATCGCGCGGTAACCTCGCATCCGATGGTGAAAGTGGTGTACTAAATCTCTTTTAGTAGGCAGTCTGAAACATGAAAATCAAAACCCTAGGCATGGTGGACTACGCCCCCACGTTTGAAGCCATGAAGCAATTTAACGACCAGCGCACACCCAACACCGAAGACGAACTTTGGCTGGTGGAACACCCCCCCGTGTTCACGCAAGGCTTGGCAGGCAAGCCCGAGCATTTGCTGTTTTCAGGCAGCATCCCCGTGGTGCAAATTGACCGCGGCGGGCAAATCACCTACCACGGACCAGGGCAAGTGGTGGTGTACACCATGATAGATTTCAAGCGGCGCAAAACCAGCGTGCGCAAAATCGTTTCCGCGCTGGAAAACGCCATCATCGCCACCCTTGCCGAATACGGCATCGCTTCCGCCAACGACCCCGATCGCCCTGGGGTGTATGTGGGCGCGCGCAAAATCGCTTCGCTTGGGCTGCGGATTAAAAACGGCTCGGTGTATCACGGCTTGGCGTTAAATGTGAATATGGATTTAGAGCCGTTTCACCAAATCAACCCCTGCGGCTACGCGGGGCTGGAAATGGCGCAGATAGCCGACTTTGTGCAGCCCTGCCCAAGCTGGGGCGAAGTGGCGGAGAAATTGGCGGCGCATTTGGTGCGCGAGCTGGCTTAACGATTGAGGCAGCCTGAAAAAACACCCCCCAGCCCTCACGCTTCATCCACCCCGTCCACACACGCATCAAAAACCATGACCCCCACTAACCACACCGTCCTTATCACCGGCGGCGCAACCGGCATCGGCTTTGCGCTGGCAAAAAAATTCCACGCCGCAGGCAACCGCGTGATACTCGCAGGCAGGCGCGAAGAAGCCTTGCGCCAAGCCGCCGCGCAGCTTTCAGGCTGCCTGATTGCCGTTGCCGATGTGTCGCAAGAAACCGACCGCGCACGCCTTGTGCGCGATTTCCCCGATGTCAGCATCTTGGTGAACAACGCAGGCGTGCAGTTCACCCAGCCTTTTGCCACGCAAACGGCAGATGACATCGCCCAAGAAATCAACATCAACCTCACCGCCCCCGCCCAGCTCACGCTCGCCTTTTTGCCGATTTTGACCGCCCAGCGCGAAGCCGCCGTGGTCAATGTATCATCGGGCTTGGCGATTGTGCCCAAAGAAACCTGCGCCCTGTATTGCGCCAGCAAAGCCGCCCTGCACAGTTTCAGCCAAACCCTGCGCTGGCAGTTGGAAAACACACCCGTGCGCGTGTTTGAACTGATGCCGCCGATGGTTGCCACGCCGATGTCGCAAGGCAAAGGGCACGCCCATCTGAAAATCTCGCCTGACGAGTTGGCAGACGAATTTTGGCGCGACTTCCAGCGCAACCGCTACGAAATCATGGGCGGCAAAACCAAGTTGCTCTATTGGCTCAACCGCCTCTCCAACACGCTGGCGCAACGGGTGATGCGAAAAGGGTTATAATCGCCGCTCTCGGTTTTCAGGCTGCCTGAAAGCACATTGACGGCTGCAAAACCGCCCACAATGAAACCAAAACCGTTTTCAAGCAGCCTGAAAACAACACACTCAACAGAAAGCAAAACCATGTCCACCGAAACCACCAATCCCCTAGACAACGCCAAAGGCGTAAAACACAAAGGCGCCAGCAAAACCGCGCGCATCCCCATCAAAGTTGTTCCGCTAGAAGAAAAACTGAAAAAACCCGAGTGGATTAAAGCCAAGATTCCATCCAGCAAAAAATTCTTTGAAATCAAAGATATTTTGCGCACGCAAAAAATGCACACCGTGTGCGAAGAAGCCAGCTGCCCCAATATCGGCGAATGTTTCAGCTACGGCACCGCTACCTTTATGATTATGGGCGACATCTGCACCCGCCGCTGCCCATTCTGCGACGTGGGGCACGGTCGCCCCAACGAATTGGACAAAGACGAGCCGAAAAACCTTGCCGAATCCGTTGCCGCCATGGGCTTGCGCTATGTGGTGATTACATCGGTGGACAGGGACGATTTGCGCGACGGCGGCGCACAACACTTTGCCGATTGCATCAACGAAATCCGCAAAACCAGCCCCAACACCAAAATTGAAATTCTGGTGCCCGATTTTCGCGGCCGCCTAGACATCGCATTAGACATTCTGGCGAAAAACCCGCCCGATGTGATGAACCACAACCTGGAAACCCATCCGCGCCTTTACAAACAAGCGCGCCCGGGGGCGGACTACAAACACTCGCTGGAACTCTTGCGCCGCTACCGCGAAATGATGCCGCACATCCCCACCAAATCGGGCATCATGGTGGGCTTGGGCGAAA
>CAUQDE010000036.1:0-10261 GCA_963516425.1 uncultured Kingella sp. | reverse complement strand
TGAAAACATCGGCGCGATGATATGCGAAGTGCCGCTCACCGATATGCTGCGCTACCCCCAGCTCTATGCAGGCGCAAGCTGGATAGAAGAATATGGCGACCCCGCCGACCCACAAATGCGCGACTACCTTGCCTCCCTATCGCCCTATCACAACGTTTCAGGCAGCCTGAACTACCCGCCCGCGCTCATCACCACCAGCCTTACCGACGACCGCGTGCACCCCGCCCACGCGCTCAAATTCCACGCCAAGCTGCGTGCCCACCAAGCCCCCAGCCACCTCTACGCCCCCGTCAGCGGCGGACACACAGGCAACGGCACGCAACAAGAAACCGCCGAAGAACTCGCCTGCGTGTTGCGCTTTTTGGCGGAGACGGTGGGTGGAGCGTGATTTGCCATCGCGCTCAATCCTGCTAAATGGTTTTCAGGCTGCCTTTGGTGTTGATGCGTTAAAGGCAGCCTGAAAACCCTGCCAAGCCCATTCGCCCAATAATGGAGCGTCGGCGGCTCGCCGACACTTCGCCCCGCAAGCAACGCGCTATTGATTGAACAACAACCCATTATCGTTAATCCCATTTTAGTTTTCAGGCTGCCTTTGACACCCTATCAAAGGCAGCCTGAAAACCGTGTAAACCCATCAGCCCATAGAACATTGGCGGATTGCTAACACTTGATTACACCACCCAACAAACCCCACTTCCTGTCATACCAAGCGATTCTCTTTGTCAAATAGATTGATTTTAGCTTCGCAACTCCGCTGCGCTCCGCAGGCTGCCTAACTCATCAGCTACGTTTAAATACTACTGCCCCTCCCCTACGTCCAGCCGAACGGAGCATCCTTTTTTCGGGAAAAAGCGTGCGCTTGTTCGACGACGCACGAAGTGCGGCTAGTTCGCACGCGCCGAAAAAAGGATGCGGAGTGAGGGAAGTTTGGCGCAGCCAAACCTGCACGTCGGGGTCGCCTTTCTTTTGCTTACTTTTCTTTGGCGAAGCAAAGAAAAGTAAGTGCCCCGCTGGCATGAAGCGCATGGTTAAACTAATCGGATGCTTGCCACAAAGCACCAACCCATTTTCAGGCTGCCTTTAATCACCCAGCATCAAAAGCAGCCTGAAACCCATCTTTACACCACCAATCCCCCGCAATGGAACAAAAATTGCTTATCCCTTAACAAAACCCAACAAAATCCTAACAAAACCCACTATAATCCCAAAAAGAATATTTACTCCAAACAATAATGATGCCCACCACCCCAATCACCACCGCGCCCGATACCAACTGGCGCACCCAATTTCCCACCTACCTCCAACTAATGCGCGCCGACAAACCCATCGGCACGCTGCTGCTGCTCTGGCCCACCCTATGGGCCATCTGGATTGCCTCCGCAGGCCGCCCCAAGCTCTCCACCGTTGTCCTGTTCGCGCTGGGCACATTCCTGATGCGCAGCGCAGGCTGCGTCGCCAACGACTGGGCAGACCGCGACATAGACCGCCACGTCGCCCGCACGCAAAACCGCCCGTTCGCCCGCAACGCCGTAACGCCGCGCGAAGCCAAACGGCTCATCCTCATCCTGTGCGCACTCGCCGCCCTGTGCCTGATACCGTTTAGCTACACCACATGGCTGATGGCAATCCCCGCGCTGTGCCTTGCCTTCACCTATCCCTTTGCCAAACGCTTTTTCCCCATCCCCCAGCTTTATCTTGGGCTGGCATTCTCTTTCGGCATCCCCATGGCATTTGTCGCCATCACAGGCAACGTGCCCAGCATCGCATGGTGGCTATTTTTCGCCAACGTGTTTTGGACACTCGCCTACGACACGCTCTACGCCATGGCAGACATAGAAGACGACCTGAAAATCGGCATCAAAACTTCCGCCATCACCTTCGGCAGCTACGACGCCGAAGCCGCCATGCTCTGCCACGGCATTTTTGATATTTTGATGATACAAGTGGGCAGCCAACTGGGCGCAGCATGGGTGTATTGGGTCGCATTGATTTTGGTGGTGTATTGGCAATGGCAGCAATATCTGCGCGTGGAAAGCCGCAACCGCCAAGCCTGCCACGCCGCCTTTTTGGACAACAACCGCATCGGCTGGCTGTGGCTCGCCGCCATTGCCGCCCACTTCGCTTTTTACTAGCCGCCAAGCAATAACCCCAGCGCCGTGTCGCATGCCAACACGGCGTTTTGCTTTTGCGTTTTCAGGCTGCCTTGATGGCAACGCATAGGCAGCCTGAAAACGCAACAATGCCCCGCGCGAAAAATATTCTGCAAAGTTAGGTTAAAATCGTGTGCAATATCGTAAAATACACCCTTTGCAAAACCCCTTTTCAGACTGCCTGAAATCCATAAGGAATCCCCTATGACCACCAAAACCCCCACCCTACTCGGCGGCGCGATGATTATCGCGGGCACGATTATCGGCGCCGGCATGCTCGCCAACCCC
Organism: uncultured Kingella sp.; assembly: GCA_963516425.1. Taxonomy (GTDB): domain Bacteria; phylum Pseudomonadota; class Gammaproteobacteria; order Burkholderiales; family Neisseriaceae; genus Kingella_B. Next base: position 7,823 of record CAUQDE010000036.1, on the reverse strand, counting down.
ACCGCCACCTCAGGCGTATGGTTTATCGGCTCGCTTGCCGTGCTGCTGTACACATGGTTTTCCATGCTCGCCTCGGGGCTGATGATATTGGAAGCCAACACCCATTACCCCGTGGGCGCAAGTTTTGACACCATCGTGCGCGATTTGCTCGGCAAAGGCTGGAACATCGTCAACGGGCTGGGCGTTGCCTTCGTGCTGTATCTGCTTACCTACGCCTATATTTTCGTGGGCGGGCGGCTCACCACCGTTGCGCTCGGCTTCAACCCCGACAGCACGCTCTGGATTGGGCAACTCGCCTTCTTCATCATCTTTGCGGGCTGCGTGTGGTACTCCGCGCGCTTAGTGGACAGACTGTCCAGCATTCTCATCGGCGGCATGGTCATCACCTTTATCTGGGCAACCGGCGGGCTGCTGAACACCGCGCAACTGCCCATCCTGCTGGATTCCGCCGCGCCAGCAGGCACGAGCTATTGGATTTACCTCGGCACCGCCTTGCCCGTGTGCCTTGCCTCGTTTGGCTTTCACGGCAACGTGTCCAGCCTGTATAAATACTTCAACGGCGACGCGCCCAAAGTCGCCCGCGCCCTGTGGATAGGCACGCTGATTGCGCTGGTGATTTACGCGCTGTGGCAGCTTGCCGTGCAAGGCAATCTGCCGCGCAACGCCTTTGCGCCTGTGATTAAAGCCGACGGCGACGTTGCCGTGTTGATTGGCGAATTGTCCAAATTTGTTACCACAGGCAGCATGGCAAAAATCTTGGCGTTTTTCTCCTACATGGCAATCGCCACCTCGTTTTTGGGCGTAACGCTCGGCTTGTTTGACTATTTGAGCGACCTGTTCGGCTTCGACAACAGCCGCATCGGGCGCACCAAAACCGCCGCCATCACGTTCCTGCCGCCACTGATTGCCTGCTTGTTGTACCCCATGGGCTTTGTGGCGGTGATTGGCTATGTGGGCTTGGCGGCAACCATTTGGGTGGCGATTGTGCCCGCGCTGATGCTGCGCGCGGTGCGCAAAAAATTTGGCGCAGGCAAAGGGTTTAGCGTGTTCGGCGGCACTTGGCTGATGATTTGGGTGCTGCTGTTCGGCTTGGCGAATATTGTTGCCCAGCTGTTGAGCCGCGCCGAGATTTTGCCTGTGTTTAAAGGCTAAACCGTTTTCAGGCTGCCTCGCATTCGCCCGTTAAGCACGCAAGGCAGCCTGAAATCCATTTATCATCGTTTTTAAAGGAAAAACCATGTTCGCCAAATCCTTATTAGCCGTAACCCTGTTCGCCGCCATCGGCGTTCAGGCCGCGCCGTTGTCCTACAAAACCCAAACCGCGCATGCCAAAACCAACTGCACCAAAGTGAGCGGCGAAAAAGAACCGCGCTGCCACGAGCTCACCGTTGCCTATCCGCAAACGGGCGACAAAACGCTGGACGCATGGGCGTTGGCAGCAATCAGAAAATCCGTCGGCGCCAAAGACTTGTCCGCCAACGGTTTGAAAAAATTTTTAACGAGAAGCAAAGACGTTGCGGAAACCAATAAAGAAAACAGAACATTGCGCCAAGGCGAATACCCCTGCTTCTTGGATTACATCCACACGCTGGAACTGGAAGGGCAAACGCCGCAATACGCGGTGTTCGGCATGGAAGAATGGGAATACACCTGCGGCGCACACGGCAACGGCAACCATGGTTTCATCGTATTGAAACGCGGCGAAGCCAAAATCAAACCCGTTGCGTTAAAAGACATTTTGCTGCCCAAGCAGATGGCGAAGCTGGTGGCGTTGCAAAAAGAAGGCTATGTGAACTATTTGCAAACCGACGCCGAATACAGCGAAAAAGAAGCGCGCGAATATGTGGCCGAATATAACCAAGATTTCAAAGGCACGGACAACTGGCGTTTTGCCAAAGGCGGCTTGGTGTTCTTGTTCCAAAGCTATGAAATCGGCGCGTATGCGATTGGCCGCCCTGAGATTTTCCTGTCTAACCGGCAGCTCAACGGCATCATCAAGCCCGAGATTTTGCGCGAGGCGGCGCAGTATCAAGTGAACCCCAAAATCGCCCGGCAAGAAAAAGAATGGCAAGCGGCGAAAGAGGCTGCGAAAAAAGAGCAGCAACAGCAGGCGAAGTAGGTTGGGCTGTTGATTGCTGAATATATTTTCAGGCTGCCTTTATTGCTCACATAATAGGCAGCCTGAAATCATAAAAGGAACAACTCATGAGACATCTTGTACTACCCGCTAAAATCATCGGCGTATTGTGGTTTGTCTTTGCCATCACCATTCTCCCGTCGCTCCAATCGTTGAACCAACAAGGGGAGTTGTTGGTGTTCGCGCTCAACGTGTTAGGCGCAGCCAGCATCGCTTTTGTTTACGGGCATAGCCGTGGCAAAAAAGGCTTAACCGCAGGCTGGATTGGCAAAGTGTTCTTAGCGTTGCTTGTACTGCTGCCCTTGATAGCCATGAGCAGCGCGCCGTTGCTGAATATATTGTTTACTATGGCGATGGCGGCTGCGTTTATTGTGCTGTTTTTGTATCTGCCCTACCGCGCGGGCAGCAAGCTGGGCTATCGGGAATACGAAGCCGCAGAAGACGAGTAGGCAGCCTGAAAACCGCTTGCCTACACCACGCCATATTGCGCGCGATACGCCCGCATCGGCTCAACAAACTGCGCCAACTCCGCGCTGCCGCCTTGTTCCAACAGCGCAAACAAATCCAGCAAATTGGCAATCGCCACCACGGGCAAGCCGTATTGCGTTTGCACTTCTTGCACCGCAGACTGCTCGCCCGTGCCTTTTTCCATGCGGTCTAACGCAATCGCCACGCCCGCGGGGGTTGCGCCTGCTTGTCGGATAAGGTTCACGCTTTCGCGCACGGAAGTGCCTGCGGAAATCACATCGTCGATAATCAAAACGCGCCCTTGGAGCGGCGCGCCCACCAGCGTGCCGCCTTCGCCGTGGTCTTTGGCTTCTTTGCGGTTGTAGGCAAAGGGCACGTTGATGCCGCGTTCCGCCAGCATCATGGCGGTGGCGGCAGCGAGGATGATGCCCTTGTAGGCAGGGCCGAACAGCATATCAAACCGAACTTGGCTTTCCACAATCGCTTGGGCGTAAAACTTGGCGAGCGCGAGCGTGGACGCGCCGTCGTTAAACAAGCCTGCGTTGAAGAAATAGGGCGATTGGCGGCCTGCCTTGGTGGTGAATTCGCCGAATTTGAGTACGTTTTGGCGCAGGGCAAATTGCAGGAAGTCTTGGCGGAATTGGCTCATGATAATGTCCTTATAAGTTGGGATAGAGTGGGCAATATTGGGGCAGATGGCTTTTACCGTTGATTAAAATAGCGATGATTCAACGTTGCCAAGCCCTTGTGCGACATTCGCACACAGCAGGCGTTGTCGCTTGATGTTGGAAATCGTCGCGTTGTTTACATTTTTTCAGGCTGCCTGTTCACATTCAAACTACAACACCGCCATCGGATAACTCCCCACCACCTTCACAAACGCCGCCGTCTCGCGCAGTTGCGCCAACGCCGCCTGCACGCGCTCATCCGATTCGTGCCCCTCAATATCAATGAAAAACAGATATTCCCAAAGCCCCGTGCGGCTGGGGCGGCTTTCAAACTTGGTTAGCGAAATCCCCGCCCGCATCAAAGGCTCAATCACGCGATGCAGCATCCCCACCTGATTGGGCGCGCTCACAATCAGCGTGGTCTTATCCTTGCCGCTCGCCGTCGTATCCTGATGCCCCAGCACCAAAAAGCGCGTGGTGTTGTTCGGCTCGTCTTCAATGTTTTCCGCGATTTTCGTCAAGCCATAAATCTCCACCGCCGTTTGGCTGGCAATCGCCGCCACATTCTCATCCAACTGCGCCAAGCGCGCCGCCTCGCCATTGCTGGACACCGCCACGCGCTGCACATCGCTACCCAAATGCGTGTTCAACCAATATTGGCATTGCGCCAACGCCTGCGCGTGCGCATACACCTTTTTCACGTTTTTCAGGCTGCCTGAAACGCTCAACAAATGATGATGAATCCGCAGCACCACTTCCCCGCAAGCCCGCAACGGCGTGTTCACCAGCAAATCCAAAGTGCGCCCCACCGAGCCTTCCGTCGAATTTTCCACCGGCGCAACCGCATAATCCGCCTGCCGCGCCTCCACCAAGCGCACGCTCTCGTCCACCGTGGTGCAAGGCACCGTTGCCGCCGCATGGCCGAAATGCTTAATCGCCGCCATTTGCGTAAACGTGCCCATCGGACCCAAATAAGCAATCGTCAGCGGACGCTCCACCGCCAAACACTCGCTCATCACCTCGCGGAACAAGCGCGCCACCCCCTCATCCGGCAAAGGCCCCTCGTTCAAATCCTTAATCCGCCGCAACACCTGCGTCTCGCGCTCGGGACGATACACCGCCCCCGTGCCTTTCAGCGCGCCAATCGCCTGCGCATGCGTTGCCCGCTCGTTGAGCAAAGTCAAAATTTGCCGGTCAATCGCATCAATCGCATCGCGGTGCGACAACAATTTATCATCCATCGACATCGTTCTATTCCAAAGCAAAAGCGCACATTTTACCGAAATCACGCCGTTTATAGTGAATTCAATTGGAACGGGCACAAGGCGGCAAAGCATTGTAATCGCGCAAATTTGATTCACGGTATGCAGGATAATTTTCAGGCTGCCTTTGCATGGGCGGCATTGCAGTTCCCAGCATGGGCAAGCATAGGCAAACCCGCCCGCCCAAACATTGCGGCAGCCTGAAAACGGGATTTTGCTTGCGTCCTCGCCAACACACCGCACGAGAGCGCACAAGCAGCCCGCCCGGCAAAGCGAAAACTTGCCCAACGCCCCAGCAAAACGGTATGATTACGCCCGTTTGCAGCCATTTGCTGCGCGTGTTTTTATCTAGAAAAGGGTAGCTCTATGAAACTTCGCTCCATTTTAACTTTGGCAACAGCCGCAGCCTTATTGACTGCGTGTTCCGCTGCCAAAAATTCAGCGCCCGTTGTGGCGGGCAATGGCGTAGGCGGCAGCAGCACCGCATCGCCCTACACCCCAAGCACCGCCACCCCCTACGACGGCACCGCCGCAGGCACAACCGCCGGCGCGGGCAATCCCTACGGCGCAACGCCCTACACGCCCACCCCGTCCACCGTTTACACCCCAAGCACCCCCAGCACGCCCGTTGCCAGCAGCAGCGCATACAGCCACCCGGCAGGCGCTTACCCCAGCGTGGATGTGAACGCCACCTTCCACCAAGTCGCCCCCGGCGACACCTTATACAACATCGCCAAACGCTACGGTGTAAGCCAAGACAACATCCGCGCATGGAACAATATGCCCGACGACACCGTAAAATTGGGGACCAGCCTGCGGGTAAAGCCCACTAGCGCGAGCGGCACATCATACGGAAACACCAGTTCAGCCACAGGCAGCTACCGAGTAGTTTCGGGCGACACGCTGTACAGCATCGCCCAACGCCACGGCATGACCGTAAGCCAGCTTCGCGCGGTAAACCATCTGCAAGACGAAAACCTCCGCGTGGGACAAACCTTGCGCGTAACAGGCACAGCCGTTGCCAGTACGCCCGCAGTTCAACCCACGCCCGTTGTTACTACAACCACCACAACCAACATAACCCCCCCACCGCCAACCATTGCCGCATCCGGCAAAACCGCCAGCCACGCAGGGCTGACATGGCAAAACCCGCTGGCGGGCGCGAGCATCGGCAAAGCGTTTAGCAGCAGCACGCGCGGCGTAGAATTGCAAGGCTCGGCAAACCAAACCGTTGTTGCCGCCGCCGATGGGCAAGTGATTTTTAGCGGCAACGGCCCGCGCGGCTACGGCAAGCTGGTGGTGGTGCAACACAGCCCCAATTTGCTCACTGCATACAGCAACGGCGACAACCTAATTGTGAAAGAGCAAGAGCGCGTGAAACGCGGGCAATCTCTCGCGCGGCTGGGCAGTGCAGGCAAACTGCATTTTGAAGTGCGCGAAAACGGCACGCCTGTAAACCCGAGCAACTACATCCCGTTCTAAACGGGCAGCGCAGCAGGCAAGGGGATGGTTTCCTTGCCTGTTTTTGTTTTTCAGGCTGCCTAATGGGGCGGGGGCAGCCTGAAAATCATCATTCTTTTGCTCCCACCGCCTAGTTGCTTACAGCCCGACATATCGCCCTGCATTGAGCCAAACCAAGGCAGCCTAAAATTCCGAAAGTAGCCCTCCATGGTTATCGTGATGCAACCGCACGCCAGCGAAGACGCCGTGCAAAACGTCGTCCAATTTATCCGCGCCCAAGGCTTGACCGAACACCTGTCGCGCGGCACCGAACACACCATCATCGGCGCGGTCGGCGACGAGCGCGTGTTTGACGCCGCCCAAATCGAAGCCCTGCCCGAAGTGGAACGCGCCATCCGCATCATGCAAGACTGGCGCATCATCAGCCGCGAAGCATGGGCGGATGACAGCCAAATCATCATCCGCGGCATTCCGTTCGGCGGCACAAACGCGCCGCAAACCATCGCCTACATCGGCAGCCTGAAAACCACAGGTCTCAACGAAGTTAAAACGGGCAAAGCGAGTTCCTGCGCAGCGGAAACCGAAGGCGGCAACGAAACCGAAACAAGCAAACCCCAATCCCACACGGCTGAAATAAGCGAAGTGCACGCCCCCGCCGTGCTGCTGGACCCCTTCTATCTCCCCGTCAATCCCTACGCACCCGACAACAACGCCGGCGAAGCCGACATCGCCCGCCAACTGCAACACATCAGCGCCCATTGGCACCGCGCGCAAAAAGCCGTTGCCGTTCGCATCCGCGACAGCGCGCACATCCAAGCCGCGCTCAACGCCGAAGCCGATTTGCTCTATTTGGGCGGCGAACTCATCAACAACCGCCATATCCTGCACGAACTGGGCAGCCTGAATGTGCCCGTTGTCGTTTGCAAAGACATCCACCACACCGTGCGCGACTGGCTGATTGCCGCCGAACAAATCGCGCTGCGCGGCAACCAGCACATCCTGCTGGGCGAAGCCGGCACGCTGAGCCTGCACGGCGCGCCCGTCCGCCTGGACGTGGAAGCCATCGCCCAAGCCAAGCAGCAAAGCCACCTGCCCGTGCTGGCAAACATCAGCACGCTCGCCCACCGCCATATGCCCGTCGCCACCCTGCGCCGGCTCGCCATCGCCGCAGGCGCAGACGTGATTATTGAATAGGCAGCCTGAAAACCAAAATAGAACCGCAACGGCTCATTTGCCCAATCATTATCCCAAAGGCAGCCTGAAAACGAACGCAGCAATTTCAGCGAAGCCCAACCCATCCACCCAAACCATCCCCAACCGCCATGCCTCAAAAAGCCCCCATCCGCAAACGCATCGCCCGCCTGTTCAAACTCCTGATTTGGCTCTACCACACAGGGCGCAACCTACGCCAGCTTGACAACGCCACCGACGAACAACGCGCCGCCACCCTGCGCCACATGGGGCAAAGCTGCCTAGACACGCTCGGCATCCAAATCCACGCCAGCCCCAGCCCCAGCCCCGCGCAACACGGTCTGCTTATCGCCGCCAACCACGTCTCATGGCTAGACATCTTCGTTATCACCGCCCTGTATCCATCCAGCTTTATCGCCATGCAAGAGCTCAAAAACTGGCCCATCATCGGCAAAATGGTTACCAACGCAGGCACGGTATACATCGACCGCAGCAACCGCAAAGACATCAACAGTATCAACGCCGCCATCTCCCGCGTGCTGGATGCCGACGGCAACGTCTGCTTCTTCCCCGAAGCCCGAACCACGCTGGGCAACGGCATGCTCCCGCTCAAAGCCGCCCTGTTTCAGGCTGCCT
>CAUQDE010000035.1:0-10369 GCA_963516425.1 uncultured Kingella sp. | reverse complement strand
CTTTATTAATGGAAAATAAAAATTTTTAACGCTATAATGCGCCACTTTATTTGCCGCTCAATCCACCGAAACGCCATGAAAAAACTTGTTCCATTTATCGCCGTAAGCGCACTTTCCGCCTGCGGTTTCCACCTTAAAGGCACATACGCTTACGACCATCTGCCTGAACAAAAATGGTACATCTCGGGCGGACAGTTGCAAAAACCATTGGAAAACGCCATTCGCCACGCATCGGGCACACCCGTTGCCCAAGCCGCCGCCCAAGCCGAATTGCGCGTAACCGGCTTTGACGGCAAGCGCGACATCTACACCATCACCCGCGCCGCCAAGCTCAATGAATACTTGTTTACCCTGCGCGTAACCGCCCAAGCCTATCGCAACAATCAGCCTTGGGGCGCGCCGCTGGTTGCCCATGTGCGCCGTAACATGCCGTATTCGGACGGCTTAACGCTGGGCAAAGACGAAGAAACCGCCACCATTTGGCGCGATATGTACAACGACGCCGCCGACCAAATCGTGCGCCAGCTCGGCTTTTTGAACCAATCATCTCCCTCACAGCCCGCCGCGCCAACCGCCGGCGAGCCTGCGCCATAATGCCCCAGCTTGACATCAACCAGCTTTCAGGCAGCCTGAAAGGCGCGTTGCAACCGCTTTACGTTATCCACGGCGAAGAAGATTTGCTGCGGATTGAAGCCTTAGACAGCATCCGCGCCGTCGCCAAGCAACGCGGCTATCTGAATCGCGAAAGCTACACCGTGGAAAACGCCAATTTTGATTGGAACGAAGTGCTCGTCAACGCCGACAGCGCAGGCTTGTTCGCCGATTTGAAACTGCTGGAAATCCACATCCCTAGCGGCAAAGTGGGCAAAAACGGCGGCGAAGCCTTGCAGCAGTTGGCAGAAAACCTGCCGCGCGACACGGTAACGCTGATTGTGCTGCCCAAGCTGGAACGCGCGCAAACGCAAGCCAAATGGTTTGCCGCGCTCGGCAAACACGGCACGGTGCTGGAAGCCAAAGCCGTCAGCAGCAATGCTTTGCCCGCGTGGATTAACGCCCGCCTGCAACAACACGGCTTGGAAGCCGAAGCCGCCGCCATCGCCCTGTTTGCCGAGCGGGTGGAAGGCAATTTGCTCGCCGCCAAGCAAGAAGTGGACAAGCTCGCGCTGCTGTTCCCGCAAGGGCATTTAATCAGCATTCAAGACGCGCAAGAGAGCGTTGCCAATGTGGCGCGGTTTGATGTTTTCCAGCTTGCCGCGGCGTGGATGGGCGGCAATGTGCGCCGCACCGCCCATCTGTTAGACGCTCTGGCGGCGGACGACGAAGAACCCGTTTTGCTGCTGTGGGCGGTTGCCGAAGACGTCCGCACGCTGATTCGGCTGAGCGCGGCATTCAAACAGGGCAAAACCGTGCAAGCCGTGCGCAACGAATTGCGCTTGTGGGGCGATAAGCAACAATACGCCAGCCAAGCCGCCCAGCGTTTGACCGTGCCGCGCTTGATGGATGCGCTGAAAACCTGCGCCCAAATCGACCGCCAAATCAAAGGCGCGGAAGCAGGCGATGCACGGGCTGCCTTGCGCCAGCTGGTGATGCAGTTGGCAACATAAGGCAGCATGAAAACAGAAAACAGCGCAAACATCGTTTTCAGGCTGCCTTTGGAATAACCAAATAGGGCGGAATCAGCCCGCATCCCTTTGCCCGATTGGCTTTTTCAGGCTGCTTATTCTGTTTAAATCGGCAGCCTGAAAACCACACCAACCCTTTCCCGCAACACCACAAGGAACACATCATGGATAAAAAACGCGCCATCGTTATTTGGATTGCCATGGCAATCGCCATCGGATTGATTGCCTACCTTTCAGGCGCCAATCCCATCGTTGCCGCCCTTATCGGCATCGCCGCCGTTGCCGCCATTGTCGGCATCGCCACAGGCACCGTTTATTGGAAACAAAAAAAACTGATTGACAACGCCGCCCGCTTCAACATCGACCTCAAAGCAGGCAAAATCAACCCCGCCGATTTGCGCCGCATGTATTTCTCCGGCGGCAAAGACCGCAAAGACGCGCTGTTTATCGCCAGCCAAGCCATGCGCTGCTCCGTGCAGGAAGCCGAAAAGCAACTGAGCGCCCGCATCAGCAAGCAAGCCGCCAATCAAGAAATGATGAAGCAGCAACGCCAGCAAGGCGGCAAACGCAAAGCAGGACGACCACGCTAAACATTTTCAGGCTGCCTCATCCCTATCGTGAAAGGCAGCCTGAAAACTTTTCGCCCCCGTCGCTTGAAATATCCCTCGGCATACCCCATTTGCTGCCCACTAATTCACGAATACAAGAGAACATCATGGCAAGAAAAAAATCCCAACACATCACATTGCCCACATTGCCCTTGCGCGACATGGTGGTTTATCCGCACATGGTGCTGCCCCTGTTTGTCGGGCGCGCCAAATCCGTTGCCGCGCTGAACACTGCAATGACAGCCGACCAAACCGTCTTCCTGCTCGCGCAAAAAAACGGTAACGACGAAGACCCCGGCGTAAACGATTTGCACGAAACCGGCACAATCGCCGAAATCCTGCAAGTGTTAAAACTGCCCGACGGCACGGTTAAAGTGTTGGTAGAAGGCAAACAACGCGCCAGCGTGAACGCCCTGCAAGACACGGGCGAACTGTTTGAAGCGCAAGTAACCGTGCTGGCAGACAGCATCGCCGCGCCCGCCGACCAAGAAGCCCTGCGCCGCAGCCTGTTATCGCAGTTTGACCAATACGCCAAGCACAATAAAAAAATCGCCGCCGAAGTGCTCGCCAGTATTCAGGAAATTGAAGACAACAGCCGCTTAGCCGACACCATCGCCGCCCATTTGCAGCTCAAATTAGAACAACGCCAAAAACTGCTTGAACTGGCAGACGTGGGCGAGCGCATGGAATTTTTGCTTGCCCAAATTGAAGGCGAGCTAGAAATTTCGCAACTGGAAAAACGCATTCGCGGCAAAGTCAAACGCCAAATGGAGAAAAACCAGCGCGATTATTATCTCAACGAGCAGATTAAAGTCATCCAAAAAGAGCTGGGCGAAGAAGACGAAAAAGGTGAGTTGGACAAGCTGGAACAGCAAATCAAATCCGCAGGCATGAGCCAAGAAGGCGAAGAAAAAGCCATGAGCGAGCTGAAAAAACTCAAAATGATGCCCGCCATGTCTGCCGAAGCGACCGTTGTCCGCAACTATATTGAAACGCTGATTGAGCTACCGTGGAAGAAAAAAACGCGCGTTAGCAAAGACTTAACCAAAGCCGATTTGGTGCTCAACGAAGATCACTACGGCTTGGAAAAAGTCAAAGAGCGCATTTTGGAATACCTTGCCGTGCAAAAACGCACCGATAAGCTGAAAGGTCCGATTTTGTGCTTGGTCGGTCCTCCGGGGGTGGGCAAAACGTCGCTGGGCGAAAGCATCGCCAAAGCCACAGGGCGTAAATACGTCCGCATGGCGTTGGGCGGCGTGCGCGACGAGAGCGAAATCCGCGGACATCGCCGCACCTACATCGGCTCGATGCCGGGCAAAATCATGCAAAGCATGGTGAAAGCAGGCGTAAAAAACCCGCTGTTCCTGTTGGACGAGATTGACAAATTGGGCAACGATTTTCGTGGCGACCCAGCGGCAGCGTTGTTGGAAGTGCTAGACCCCGAGCAAAACGCCAAGTTTGCCGACCATTTTGTTGAAGTGGATTTTGATTTGAGCGATGTGATGTTTATCGCCACATCCAATAGCTTTGATATCCCGCCCGCGCTGCTGGATCGCATGGAAATCATCCGCCTGTCGGGCTACACCGAAGACGAAAAAATCAACATCGCCATGCAATACCTTGTGCCCAAGCAAATGAAACGCAACGGCGTGAAAGACGGCGAATTGCGGATTGACGAAACCGCCGTGCGCGACATCGTGCGCTATTACACGCGCGAAGCAGGCGTGCGCTCGCTAGACCGCGAAATCGCCAAAATCTGCCGCAAAGCCGTGATTAAAAACGAGCTTTCAGGCAGCCTGAAAACGAAAAAAGCGCAGGTAATTAAAGTATCTGCCGATAATCTGAACGATTATATGGGCGTGCGCCGTTTTGATTACGGCGTAACCGCAGGCGAAAACCGCGTGGGGCAAGTAACCGGCTTGGCGTGGACGGAAGTGGGCGGCGAATTGCTCACCATTGAAGCCGTTGCGCTCAAAGGTAAAGGCAACATCGTGCGCACGGGTAAATTGGGCGACGTGATGCTGGAATCGATTACCGCCGCATGGTCGGTGGTGCGTTCTCGCGCCGAAAGTTTGGGCATCGCGCCTGACTTTTACGAGAAAAACGATATGCACGTTCACGTGCCCGAAGGCGCAACGCCCAAAGACGGTCCCAGCGCAGGTATTGCGATGACGCTGGCGATGGTATCCGCGCTCACAGGCATTCCCGTGCGCGCCGATGTGGCGATGACAGGCGAAATCACGTTGCGCGGCGAAGTGTTGCCGATTGGCGGTTTGAAAGAAAAACTGTTGGCAGCGTTGCGCGGCGGCATCAAACACGTGCTTATCCCCAAAGACAACGTGAAAGATTTGGAAGAAATCCCGCAAAACGTGAAAGATGGCTTGGCAATCCATGCGGTTAAATGGATTGACGAGGTGTTTGAATGGGGGTTAGAACGCCAGCCCACGCCTTATATCGCGCAAACGCAGCCTAAAAACGTGCCCGCCAAGCCCAAAGCCAAATCCAGCAGAAAAGCGCAACAGCATTAACGAAGTGTGTTGCTTTCAACACGATTTCTTAACAATTTTAACTTTGTGCTTGACACGGCAATTTAGGAATTGATATAAATCAGCCTGTTGTAAAAACCGTGTGAATGCCCGATTTTTCGGGCATTTGAATGAATATCCTAACCATAATATAAAGGAAACTTCACTATGAATAAATCTGAATTGATTGAAGCGATTGCTCAACATGCTGGTTTAACGAAAACCGACGCTGGCAAAGCCGTTGATGCGTTTACTACCGTGGTAAAAGACGCATTGAAAGCAGGCGACAGCATCGCTTTGGTTGGCTTTGGTACTTTTAAAGTGGCTGAACGCGCCGCTCGCCAAGGCTTGAACCCACGCACCAAAGAAGCGATTAAAATTCCTGCGGCTCGCGTGCCTAAATTTACTGCGGGCAAAACGTTGAAAGACGCGGTTGCTGCAACCAAAGCAGCAAAACCTGCTAAAAAGAAATAATTGAGTGTGATGCTTAATAGGCTGCCTGGAATTCAGGCAGCTTTCTTTATGTTGGCAAACGAGAAATACGATGGATGATTTATTTGCGCCCAGCGCGCTATCGGTGCACGAGTTAAACAGCATTGCGGATGAGCTGCTGGAACAGCAGTTTCTTGGCGTTTGGGTGGCGGGGGAGGTGTCTAATTTAACGCGGGCGGCGAGTGGGCACTATTATTTTTCGCTGAAAGATGATTTGGCGCAGGTGCGTTGCACGTTGTTTAAATTTGCGGCGGCGCGGTTGGCACAACCGTTGCGCGAGGGCGAACACGTTGAAGTGCGCGGCAAAATTGGTGTTTATGCGGCGCGAGGCGAGTTTCAAATCAATGTGAACGAGGTGCGGCAGGTGGGTGTGGGGCAGCTTTTTGAGCGTTATGAGCGGTTGAAAAAGAAGCTGGATGCGGAGGGATTGTTTGCGCCTGAGCGTAAACAGAGGCTGCCTGAAAATCCGCAGCGCATTGGCGTGGTAACCAGTTTGGCGGCGGCTGCGCTGCGCGATGTGGTTTCTACGCTGCGCCGTCGTGCGCCGCATATTGCGCTGGTGCTGTATCCCACGCCCGTGCAAGGGGCGGGCAGCGAGCAGCAGATTGCGCAGGCGATTCGCGTGGCGGATGAACGCGCGGAAGTGGATGTGTTGATTGTGTGCCGTGGTGGGGGCAGCTTGGAGGATTTGTGGGCGTTTAATGAGGAGGCGGTGGCGCGGGCGATTGCGGATTGCGCGTTGCCTGTGGTAAGCGGGGTGGGGCATGAAACGGATTTTACGCTGGCGGATTTTGTGGCGGACGTGCGCGCACCTACGCCCACGGGGGCGGCGGAATTGGTGAGCCCAAACCGCACGGAGCTGCTGCACAAGCTGGCGAATTATCAGGCGCGTTTTCAGGCTGCCTTGCAACAGCGTTATCAAAATGCGGCGCAACAGATGGATTTTTTGGCGAAGCAGTTGCAGCATCCGCGCCAAAAGTGGCAAACGCAGCAGGCGCAAGTGGCGCAGTGGTACGCGCAATTAACATGGGCGATGGGGCAGCAGCTTCGCGGGCAACAGCATCGCTTGGCGCAAGCGGCGCAGGCGTTGCGTGGGCAACAGCCTGATGTGGCGCGTTTGCAGCAGCGGGTGGAGCGTTTTCAGGCTGCCTTATCGTTTGCGTGGCAGGCGCGTTTTCAGGCTGCCTCGGCGCGGGTGGCGAAGCAGGCGGATGTGTTGGCGGCGATGTCGCCGCACGCGGTGTTGGAGCGGGGCTTTGCGATTGTGCAAAACGCGCGGGGGCAGATGGTGCGCGATGCGGATTCGTTGAAGCAGGGGCAGACGTTGCACGTTTCGTTTGCGCATGGGGCGAGCGATGTGCAGGTGTTGAGTTTGCAGAAGCAGGGGGATTTGTTTGATTAGTGATGAGGCAGCCTGAAATCTGAAATGGAGTGGCGATGGCTTGCCGTTAAATGGTTTTACTCAATAGAATTTTGCTGGTTGGCAAGGTGTAGGTTTTACAAAGATTTCAGGCTGCCCTTTGTTTACGCAATGAGGCAGCCTGAAAAGATATGCACGGTATTTGCTTTACTGTTTAAACGATGGCAAATGGAACGACAGCGAGCTGTTGTCGTTCCGTTTTAATTTTTGCTGAATTGCGTTTCAGGCTGCCTTCACACATTAGGCAGCCTGAAAGTTTGAACGCGGGCGCGAAAGCGGAGCAGCCTGAGATGTTTACCCGCGCTCCTACGGCTTGCTGGCAAGCCGTGCGCTGGCAAAAATAATTGGTTGGGTGGGTTAGCGGTGAGCTGTTGGATTTTGATTTTCAGGCTGCCTTTGTTGGCAGGATAAGGCAGCCCGAAAATGGTATGCGCAGCATTTGCTTTTCTGTTTAAACGATGGCAAACAATTGAATGTTTGGCTTTTCAGGCTGCCTCATCCTCATCCGCGCCATCAGGCAGCCTAAAACGCCGCCATAGACTTTCAGGCTGCCTAAAAATATAATCCAGCCCTTCAACCACCTTGCTTAAATAGGAATCCAAATGGCATTAGCTTCTCTTTTTACCTTGTTGGACGACATTGCATCCGTGCTGGACGATGTGGCGTTGATGACCAAAGTTGCCGCCAAGAAAACCGCTGGCGTGGTGGGCGATGATTTGGCGTTGAATGCCAACCAAGTAACGGGTGCGGCGGCGGAGCGCGAAATCCCGATTGTGTGGGAAGTTGCCAAAGGCTCGCTGGTGAACAAGGTGATTTTGATTCCGATTGCGCTGCTGCTGGCGGCGTTTGCGCCCAAATGGATTACTCCTTTGCTGATGATTGGCGGCGCGTATTTGTGTTTTGAAGGCGCGGAGAAGCTGTTGCACAAAATTTTGCCGCAGGGTAACCATGCGGAGAAACCAATCGTAACCGATTCATTAAATTCGGAAAAAGAAAAAATACGCGGCGCGATTCGCACCGATTTTATTTTGTCGGCGGAGATTGTGATTTTGGCGTTGGGTGCGATGGATAGCATGGGCAAGGCTACGATGCTGAGCAAGGTGGTGGCGTTGTCGCTGGTGGGCGTGGGGATGACGGTGGCGGTGTATGGCTTGGTGGCGATGATTGTGAAAATGGATGATTTGGGGTTTCATTTGATGCGCAAGCCGAGCAAATTAGTGCAATGGCTGGGCAAGGGCTTGGTGCGCTTTGTGCCTTGGCTGATGCGCGGGTTGAGCGTGGTCGGCACGCTGGCGATGTTTATGGTGGGCGGCGGGATTTTTGTGCACAACGTCGCTTGGCTGCACCATTTTCATTGGAACAATTTTTTTGCGGATACGGGCTTTACCATTGGCGTGGGCATTGCGGTGGGGGCGGCGGCGTGCGTGGTGGTGTTGCCGTTGAGCAAAATGTTGGGCAAGAAGCATTAGGCAGCCTGAAAACCGATTAGCAGCAATGTAGCGCAATAAAAGGCAGTCTGAAAATCAGTAAAACGAAAACCCCCAATATTGGGGGCTTTTTCATGCTAGAATGCGCAGGTTTTTTTGGGCGTGCGCCCGATTAACTTCACGACTTTTTATTATTTATTAGGACATCTCAATCATGACAGATAAACTGATTTTGGTATTGAACTGCGGCTCATCATCACTCAAAGGCGCGGTGTTAAACAACGACAACGGCGATGTGTTGATGACTTGCTTGGCAGAAAAAATGGGCTTGCCTGATGCTTACATCACTTTCAAAGTAAACGGCGAAAAAGAGCGCGTGGAATTGGCACACGCGCCCAACCACACAGGTGCGGTGGAAGCCCTGTTGGCAGAATTGAAAAAATTAGGGCTGTATGAAAAAGTGGGCGCAATCGGTCATCGCGTGGTAAGCGGCGGCGAATTGTATAGCGACTCTGTTTTGATTACAGACGAAGTGATTGCAGGCATTGAAAAATGCATCCCGCTCGCTCCTTTGCACAACCCCGCGCACTTGCTCGGCATCCACGCCGCGCGTAAATACTTCGTGGGATTGCCCAATGTTGCCGTGTTTGATACTGCGTTCCACCAAACCATGCCCGAACACGCCTATATTTACGCCATCCCACGCAAATACTACACCGATTTAGGCTTGCGCCGTTACGGCGCACACGGCACCAGCTACCGCTTTGTAGCCGAAGAAGCCGCACGCTTTATGGGCAAAGACAGCAGCAACCTGAAATTGGTCATCGCCCACTTGGGCAACGGCGCATCCATCGCTGCCGTGCGCAATGGCAAATGTATGGACACCAGCATGGGCTTAACCCCATTGGAAGGCTTGGTAATGGGCACACGCTCTGGCGACATTGACCCCAGCGTGTTCTCATTCTTGGCAAACAACGCGGGCATGAACATTCAACAAATTACCGATATGTTGAACAAAGAAAGCGGCTTGCTCGGCATTTCAGGCTTGTCTAACGACTGTCGCACCATTGAAGAAAACGCCGAAAAAGGACACGAAGGCGCAGTATTGGCGTTAGAAATTTTCTCCTACCGCTTGGCGAAATATGTTGCCGCTATGGCAGTTGCCGCAGGCGGTGTGGATGCTGTGGTGTTCACAGGCGGCATCGGCGAAAATTCCAGCACCATCCGCGAAAAAGTGCTGGCATACTGCGCATTCTTGGGCTTGAAAGCCGACCACGAGCGCAACCTCGCCGCACGTTTCGGCAACGCGGGTTACATCACCGCCGAAGACAGTCCTGTCGCCGGTTTGGTGATTCCGACCAACGAAGAATTGATGATTGCACACGACACCGCCCGTTTGTCCAGTTTGTAATTTAATCACAGTTTCCACCGCATAACAGGCAGCCTGAAAGCCAATTTTCAGGCTGCCTTGATTTATGTACAAAATATTCTAGTTTTATTACAAAAGATGCGGCAAAGAGAGTATGATTGCACACCGTAGCAAACAACGATAAACCCATGATAGAAAGAGAAATCGTATGAAAAACACGCAATTTGACACCCCCGAATACCTCGCCAAAGTAGATGCTTGGTGGCGCGCCGCCAATTATATTTCTGCCGCGCAAATGTATTTAAAAGACAATCCTTTGCTGAAAAAACCGCTCACTGCCAACGATGTTAAAGCGCACCCCATTGGACATTGGGGAACGGTACCAGGGCAAAATTTCATCTATGCCCACTTAAACCGCGCCATTAACAAATACGACGTGGATATGTTCTACATTGAAGGGCCGGGGCACGGCGGGCAAGTGATGGTGTCCAATTCCTATCTTGACCACAGCTACACCGACATCTATCCCGACATCACGCAAGACGAAGCAGGGCTAAAAAAACTGTGCAAAATCTTCTCGTTCCCTGGTGGCATCGCCTCGCACGCCGCGCCTGAAACCCCGGGTTCTATCCACGAAGGCGGAGAATTGGGCTATGCCTTGTCGCACGCATTTGGCGCGGTGTTAGACAATCCTAACATCATCGCCGCCGCCGTGATTGGCGATGGCGAAGCGGAAACAGGGCCGTTGTGTGCCGGCTGGTTTGGCAACACCTTTATCAACCCTGTAAACGATGGCGCGGTATTGCCGATTTTGTATTTGAACGGCGGCAAAATCCACAACCCCACCATCTTGGCGCGCAAAACCGATGCCGAATTAACCCAATATTTCAACGGCATGGGCTGGGA
>CAUQDE010000034.1:0-10523 GCA_963516425.1 uncultured Kingella sp. | reverse complement strand
CCCCCCCGCGGGCCCGGCCGGGGCCGAGGCCGTGGGCGGGCCGGCGGCGGCGGCTGGGGGGCAGGGGGGGGACTGGGGGTTGGGGGGGCGAACTTCGTTGAAGCCTTTGGCTTTCAGGCTGCCTTGATGATTGCTGCGAATGGTAGATATAGCGCGGGGTGCAGGGGCTTGCCCCTGCTCGTGGTAGGCGGCGAAACGCCTGCTCGGGCAAAAATAAACAACAGGCAGCCTGAAATGGACGTTTTTTGCTTTCAGGCTGCCTTTGGGGATTAACCACGCTTTCAGGCTGCCTGAAAGAAAGCGGGCATTATAGATGCTTATGTTAAAACGTGTTATTTTATGCTAAATTGGAATTGGGTTTTAGCTTCGCAACTCCGCTTCGCTACGCAGGCTGCCGCGCGTTGCTGCTGGCTTCGGCTGAAATTTTTTAGAGACAAGGAGATTGAAATGACAACAAAATCATTGGAAAACAAAACGTTAGCAAATAAAGTGATTTTGGTAACGGGGGCATCGCAGGGCTTGGGCGCGGAAGTGGCGAAGGCTTGCGCGGCGGCGGGGGCGACGGTGGTGCTGCTGGGGCGCAGTCAAAAGAAATTGGAAAAGGTGTATGACGAGGTGTTGGCGGCGGGCGATGTGGAGCCGTTTGCGATTTGTTTTGACATGATGGGCGCGCAGGAGCTGGAATTTGAACAACTGGCGCGCACGTTGGCAGAGGCGACGCAGGGCAAATTGGATGGGGTGATTCATTGCGCGAGCTATTTTTACGCGCTCTCGCCGTTGGATTTTCAAACGGTGGCGGAATGGGTGAACCAATATCGCATCAACACGGTGGCACCGATGGCTTTAACGCGGGCGGTGTTGCCGATGCTGAAAGAATCGCCTGGCGCTTCGGTGATTTTTGTGGGCGAAAGCCATGGCGAAACGCCGCAGGCGTATTGGGGCGGCTTTGGCGCGAGCAAGGCGGCGCTGAATTATTTGTGTAAAGTGGCGGCGGATGAGTGGGAGCGTTTTCCAAATTTGCGCGCGAATGTGTTGGTGCCAGGGTCTATCAATTCGCCACAGCGCATTAAAACGCACCCTGGGGAAACGGCGGCGGAGCGCAAGGATATGGCGGACATTACGCCTGATTTTGTGTGGTGGGCGAGCGAGCAAAGCAAGGGGCGCAGCGGGGAGATTGTTTACTTATAGCCATTGCATAGATTGAGGCAGCCTGAAAATGGGTAGAACCGTTTTCAGGCTGCCTTTTTTGTGGTGTAGATGACTGCCCTACTCTATTGTCGCTTCCGCAAGAATGAACGTTCCACACCAAAATAAGTAGTACACGACAGCAATAACACCAGCACAAAAATCAGCGGGAATGTTGCTATATAAACCAATAAACCATGCGCTTGGAAATTAAACCAACCGCCCAACACAAACACGCTATACAACACCACGCCATGCGTTAAATAAATGCTGTAACTCATATCACCCAACATTTTCATGCCGTGATGTCGCAAAATGCCGCCAAAATCATAGCCCCCTGCCAACAGCAAAAATAATAACGCCACCAAAATGCGGTTGATTGGCGTATAAGGTGGAAATAAAAACGCCGTTGCCAGCAGCAAAAGTGGCAACGCCACATTCAACCATTTCTTGTATCGCCGTATAAACGGCAACAACACATCGCTTAAACTCACCGCCGCCGCAGAGAGCACAAATTGCCAATAATGGTGGGTATCGGTTTGCGTGATGATCCAACTGAATAATGCACCGCATAATGCCATCACGCCCCATTGTTTTTTATTGCTTGCGGGAAGCTGGTGCATCGCAGCGTGGATAAACGGCAGGCTGAAATAAAATGCCCATTCGTAAAGCAAAGTCCACTGCACACCTGCGTTGGCAATAAAACTCACAAAACCATTGAGTGGCTGATAGCGAAAAGTTGCCCAGTGAAAAAGCCAATCTGCACCATCCCAAAACGCCACGTTTTCCACGCCCACTGCTTTAAAGCTGGCATACACCACAAACAGTAGCGACAGCAGATACAACGGCATAATCCGCCGAATGCGCGCGATGTATAAATTTTTCCAATTGATTTCTTTTTGTTTGAGTTTATTAAGAAAAAGAAAGCCTGTAATCATAAAAAACAGGCTAACGGGAATCGCACCAAGGTTTTGCGCAAAATACATCCAATGCAAGCCAAAGCTATCAGCAACAGCCCACTCTCCTTGCAAACTCCAGCGATGCAGCAAATAAAAA
The DNA here is from genome assembly GCA_963516425.1 of uncultured Kingella sp. Taxonomy (GTDB): domain Bacteria; phylum Pseudomonadota; class Gammaproteobacteria; order Burkholderiales; family Neisseriaceae; genus Kingella_B. Next base: position 8,282 of record CAUQDE010000034.1, on the reverse strand, counting down.
TGATGAGCGAACACAAAAGTTGCCAACACGCCGCGCAAACCATCCAATGGTGAATCGCGGTGGGTGGAATCAAATTTTTCACTGATTTTTTGCGGCATGCGCGCCAATAAAAATGCCACCAATGCCATGGATAGCATTACCAAAAAAGTCAATAAAACCAACGCTAATCTAGACTCTCTCATAACCCCAACTCATTCAAAAACCGCACATCATCCGCCCAGCCCGATTTCACCTTCACCCACACCTTCAAATACACCTTGCAATCAAACAGTTTTTCCATATCCAGCCGCGCTTCGGTAGAGATTTTTTTCAGCTTTTCGCCACCCTTGCCAATCACAATCGGCTTCTGGTTTTCCTTGTCCACCAACACCGCGATGTAGATATGATGAATGCCGTCGCCCTCGTCAAATTTTTCCACTTCCACATTCATCGCATAAGGCAGCTCCTCGCCCAGATAGCGGAACAGCTTCTCGCGCACGATTTCCGCCGCCAAAAAGCGGCTGGATTTATCGGTAATCATGTCTTCGGGATACATCGGCACGCTCTCGGGCAAATAGGGTTTCAGCTTTTCCAGCAAGTTAGCAATGCGTAGCCCGTGCTTGGCGCTCACCACTTCATAGCCTGCAAAATCAAACTCTTGCATCACTTCGGCGATAAATGCATCAAGCGTTGCGGCATCTTTGGCTTTGTTTTTGTCAATTTTGTTTACCACCAGCATCACAGGCGTGTTTTTGGGCAATTGTTTCAGCACAATGCGGTCGGCATCGGAAAAACGCAGCGCTTCCACCACAAAAACAATCACGTCCACGCCGCTCACGGCTTCGGTTACGTTTAAATTTAAGCGGTCGTTTAAGGCGTTGCGGTGGTGGGTTTGGAAGCCTGGGGTGTCCACGAACACAAATTGCGCGGTGTCGTCGGTGTAGATGCCAGTTACTCGGTTGCGCGTGGTTTGCGCCTTTTTGCTGGTGATGCTGACTTTTTGCCCGATTAGATGGTTCATCAGCGTGGATTTGCCCACGTTGGGTCGCCCCACAATGGCGATAAAGCCGCAGCGATAGCCTTCGGCGGCGGTTTTTTCGTTGGCTAAAAATTCTTCTAGGTTCATGGCTGGGCTTTCTTGGGTAACGGTGGTTGATGATGGGTAACCGGAAATACGATTTTCAGGCTGCCTCAATGTATTAGGCATATTAGGCAGCCTGAAAACTATTTTTTGGGCAACTTCTGCTGCACCCTATTTAAAAATCCGCGCAAAATATCAATGTCTTCCGTGGTGGTGTCGGCGCGGTTAAACAGCGAATGCAGGCGGCGCATCATGCGCTCTTGGTTGCGGCGGCGGAAAAAATCCAGTTGCACCATCGTGTCTTCCAAATGCTGCACCATGCCCGCCACTTGCTCGGCGGTGGCGAGATTACGTTCGGGAATTAGATGGCTCATGTCCATGTTTACATGGCTAAACAGCTCGTAGCACACCACTTGCACGGCTTGGGCGAGGTTGAGCGAGAAATAATCGGGGTTGCCCGAAATGGTCATCAGGCGGTTGCATTGTTGCACTTCGTCTATGCTCAGCCCGTAGGTTTCGTTGCCAAACACCAGCGCGATTTGCTGCCCTGCTTGGGCGGCGGCGAGCAGGCTGGGGGCGAGTTGGCGCGGGGTTTGCAGCGGCGTGGTCAGCTCGCGGCGGCGGCTGGTGAGCGCGCAGCTGAGCGTTGTGCCTGCTAACGCTTCGGGCAGGGTGGCAACGATTTTGGCGTGTTCCAGCACGTCTCTTGCGCCTGATGACAGCACAAAGCTCTCTTCGGGCAGTCTGAAATCGGCGGCTTGCTCGGCGATAAAGGCGGGCGGCTCGGGGGTCATCGGCGTTGCCATGATGTTGGGGGCAACGAGGGTGAGCTGGGTTAAGCCCATGGTTTTCATGGCGCGGGCGGCTGCGCCGATATTGGCGGGGTGGCTGGTGCGCGAGAGGACGATGCGGATGTTGGCTAGATAGGCGGGGAGCGTGGGCATGATGATGGTGTGAGGATGGTTTTCAGGCTGCCTATTATACAAGAGTAGGCAGCCTGAAAATGGGTTGCGGGTGAACTTTATGATGCGTGTTGGCTGGTTGCGTGGCAATTATATGCGGCTGAAATAGGCAGCCTGAAAACCCTTACTCCCAAACAGCAGCCTGAAATTTAAAATGGAGCGGCGGCTCGCCGCCAAATGACTGATGAAACACAGCATTACAGGTTTACCCAAATGTCGGCGAGCCGCCGACGCTCCATCGGTTGCAGGCTCTACAAAGGTTTCAGCCTGCAACGCACTTTGCCCGCTGGTGGGCGCATCTTGCGTGTAAAATTGCGCCCTGTCGCATGGCAATCGCCCGCGCCGTTATGCCGAATACCAGTAGGCAGCCTGAAACGCCGTTCAGCGTAGCTAAACCCTTTCCCCTTATTTCATTATGACCGTATCCATCGTTACCACTCTCCCTCTGCCCGATTACCTTGCCCACGCCGTTGCCATTAGGCAGCCTGAAAGCCCTGTTTACCTGCGCTACGACGAGCGCGGTTTATGCCTGTGCCAACAAGGCGAAAAAGGCGTGGTGCAAGTGGATTTTGCGGGCGGCGCAGCACAGCATCGGCGCACCCAAGGCGGCGGCGAATTGATTGCCAAAGCTGTGCAGCATACCGCGCGCCCCATCGTGTGGGATGCAACAGGCGGCTTGGGGCGCGACAGCTTTGTGTTGGCAAGCCTTAACCTTGCCGTGCACGCATTTGAACAGCATCCCGCCGTGTTCGCGCTGTTGCAAGACGGTTTGCACCGCGCCGCGCAGTCGCCCGAAATCGCCGCCATCGCCGCGCGCATCACGCTGCATCAGGGCAACGCCGCCGCGCTGATGCCCGCGCTTGCCGCGCAAATAGGCCAGCCCGATGTGGTTTATTTAGACCCGATGTATCCCGAGCGGCAAAAATCCGCCGCCGTTAAAAAAGAAATGGCGTATTTTCACGCGCTGATTGGGCAGCCTGAAAACGAGCGCAACGCATTTTCTGCCAACGATGCCGCGCTGTTTCAGGCTGCCCGCGCGGTTGCCAAAAAACGCATCGTGGTGAAACGCCCGCGCTTGGGCGCGTTTTTGTGCGGCGAAAAGCCTGCGTATCAGTATGCGGGCAAATCCACGCGGTTTGATGTTTATTTGCCGAGGGCAGGTTGATGCGCGCCACACAAGCCAAATCAGCCCTGCCAATAGAATAAACAAACGCAGCCTGAAACCCGCCCCCGCAGTTTTCAGGCTGCCCTTCTTTCGTTTAAAATACGCCACTTTTTCATGCCCTTAAAACCCATGTTCAACCCCAGCCAAAACACGCTCAATCTCGCCCAATACGCCGAACGCGCCTACCTAGAATACGCCATGAGCGTGGTCAAAGGGCGCGCCCTGCCCGCCGTGCAAGACGGGCAAAAACCCGTGCAACGGCGCATTTTGTTTGCCATGAAAGACATGGGCTTGGTGCATGGCGCAAAGCCTGTTAAATCCGCCCGCGTGGTCGGCGAGATTTTGGGCAAATATCATCCGCATGGCGACAGCTCCGCATACGAAGCGATGGTGCGCATGGCGCAAGATTTCACCCTGCGCTATCCGTTGATTGACGGCATCGGCAATTTTGGCTCGCGCGATGGCGATGGCGCGGCGGCGATGCGCTACACCGAAGCGCGTTTAACCCCGCTTGCCGAGCTGCTGCTGAGCGAAATCAACCAAGGCACGGTGGACTTTATCCCCAATTATGACGGCGCATTTTCAGAGCCCGAATCGCTGCCCGCGCGGCTGCCGATGGTGCTGCTCAACGGCGCAAGCGGCATTGCCGTGGGCATGGCAACCGAAATCCCCTCGCATAATCTGGGCGAAGTGGCGCAAGCGGCGGTGGCGTTGCTGAAAAATCCCGCTCTCACCACCGCCGATTTGCAGCACCACATCCCCGCGCCCGATTTTGCAGGCGGCGCACACATCATTACCCCCGCCAAAGACATCGCGCAAATTTACGAAACAGGCAAAGGCAGCATCCGCGTGCGCGCGCGTTATGACGTGGAAAAGCTGGCGCGTGGGCAATGGCGCATCATCATCAGCGAGCTGCCGCCCAACACTTCCGCCGCCAAAATCTTGGCGGAAATTGAAGAGCAAACCAATCCCAAGCCCAAAGCAGGCAAAAAACAGCTTAACCAAGACCAGCTCAACACCAAAAAGCTGATGCTGGATTTACTGGAAAAAGTGCGCGATGAAAGCGATGGCGAACACCCCGTGCGCCTTGTGTTTGAGCCAAAATCCAGCCGAATGCAGCCTGAAACGTTTATCAACACGCTGATGGCGCAAACCAGCATGGAAGGCAATGTTTCTGTAAACCTTGTGATGATGGGGCTGGACAACCGCCCCGCGCAAAAAAACCTGAAAACCATTTTGCAAGAATGGCTGGACTACCGCACCGCCACGGTAACGCGCCGCCTGCAACACCGCTTGGATGCCGTAGAAAAGCGCATCCATATTTTAGACGGGCGCATGATTGCGTTTTTAAACATTGACCACGTTATCCGCGTTATCCGCGAAGCAGACGAGCCCAAGCCCGAATTGATGGCGGCGTTTAGCCTCACCGAAATCCAAGCCGAAGATATTTTAGAAATCCGCCTGCGCCAGTTAGCAAGATTAGAAGGCATAAAAATTGAACGCGAACTCAACGAGTTGCGCGAAGAAGCAGGCAGCCTGAAAACGCTGTTGGGCGATGAAAACGAAAAGCGCAAGCTCATCATCAAAGAAATCCAAGCCGATGCCAAACAGTTTGGCGATGCACGGCGCACGCTGGTTGCCGCCGCCGAACGCGCCACGCTCACGCAAACCACCGCCGACGAGCCAATTACGCTGATTCTGTCGCAACAAGGCTGGCTGCGCGCCCGCGCAGGGCATGGCGTGGATGTGGCGCAAATCGCGTTCAAAGAAGGCGATGCCTTGCAGCAAGTGCTGGAAACGCGCACCGTGCAGCCTGTGGTGGTGTGGGACACGCATGGGCGCAGCTACACGCTGGATGCCGCCGAAATCCCCAAAGGGCGCGGCGACGGCGTGCCGATTGGCTCGCTGATTGAATTGCCCAGCCAAGCCAGCGTGATGGCGCTGTTGGCAGGCGCGCCAGACGATTACTACCTGCTTTCAGGCTGCCACGGCTACGGCTTTATCGCCAAACTGGAAGACTTGTTCACACGGCAAAAAGCAGGCAAAGCCGTGCTCACTTTGGATGAGCGCGAAACCGCATTGCCACCCGTGCGCATCGCGCACGATTGGCTGATTGCGCCCGACAGCCGCATCGTGCTGGCGAGTGCCCACAAACGCCTGCTCGCCTTCCCCGTGAGCGAAATGAAAATCATGGCAAAAGGGCGCGGCTTGCAGCTTATCAAGCTGGCAGACGGCGACACGCTCGCCCTTGCCGCCGCGCTCCGCAGCGAACACTACACGCTGCACATCATCGGCAAGCGCGGCGCGGCGCACCAAGAAACGCTGCGCATCGCCGACATTGCCGGCAAACGCGCCGGCAAAGGCAAACTGTTGGATCTTTCAGGCAGCCTGAAAGCGATTGAAACGCGGTAGGCAGCCTGAAAAGTATAACAGCACGACATTTTCCAACATCTGAGGCAGCCTGAAACGAAGTCCAGCGTAACTAAAAACGCATCAACGCAACACAGTTCCCCCATCCCTTCAACCCCAAAGGCAGCCTGAAACGAAGCCCCACCCCGAAAGCCCCCTATGGCAGCACTCAACGAAAAAGACATCGGCATCCTCGACGACTGGGACGAGCAAAGCAAGCGCGTTATCAACATGATAAACATCGCAAGGATTTCCATCTTCTGCTCCCTGCTTATCTTCCTCGCCGTTATCCACAACATTCGCGGCACCGAGCAAACCCTCGCCGCCTATGCCCCCATGGTGCAAAACGAAGGCTGGCTGCAAATCTGGTGCACCGTGTATGGCGCCATCATCATGTTCAGCCTTGCCAACCCCAAATGGCAGCTGCAACCCAAAACCCGTACGCTGCCCAACGCCAGCGCGGTGTTTGACATCACCATGATGGGCATACTCACCGCCCTTGCCGGCGGCGTATCCTCAGGCTTCGGCATCCTCGCCCTGCCCTTTCTCGCCACCGCCTGCGTGCTCAGCTACGGGCGCTATCCCCTGCTCTACGGCAGCTACGCCGCCTTGCTGATTACCGGCGACATCCTGTGGAAATTCTATCCGTTCAGCATGGACATCATCCGCGGCAACCTTTCGCTGCTCACCGGGCAAATCCTGCTGATGGCAGCCTGCTACATCGTCCCCCTGCTCACCTCGTTTTCCGCCCGCTACCTCGTAACCGCCGACGATTCCATCCGCACCCACCGCACCGCTTTCGAGCGGCTGAGCGCGTTAAACAAAATCGTGCTCAACCGCATCCAAGAAGCCGTGATTGTGGTGGATCAGGATTGCCTGGTGTGGACATACAACCGCCAAGCCAAGCAATATTTCTCCGAACTAGAAAGTAACGAGCTTGCCCCCTTTTTAAGCGGTCTAGTCAAAACATGGCGGCTCAAGCCCGAAGAATCCTTTTCCAACCTCTCGCCCATCAACTCCACGCTGATGTATGTCCGCGCCATCCCCATCATCCAAGAAGACACCGAGCTGCTGATGCTGTTTGCCCGCGCCGAGCGCGAACGCCAAGCCGAAGCGCAAACGCTCAAACTCACCGCGCTGGGCTTGCTCACCGCCAATCTGGCGCACGAAATCCGCAACCCGCTGTCTGCTATGCGCCAAGCCAGCGGCCTAATCCAAGAAACCGCCGAAGAAGATAGCAACCCCATGTACCGCAAACTCAGCGACATCATCGAAAAAAACATCACCCGCATCGACAAAATGCTGGAAGACATCACCTCGCTCAACCGCAGCGACCGCATCGACACCAAAGGCATCCACCTCACCCAATTCTGGCTCAGCTTCATCCAAGAGTTTTACCTCACCAACCCCGACGCCAAAAACTGCCTGCGTCTTGACGTGCCCAACGGTTCCAGCTTCATCGCCCTGTTTGATGCCGCCCACCTGCAACAAATCATGTGGAACCTCTGCAACAACGCATGGCGGCATTGCCGCAAGCAAAAAGGCAGCATCGTGGTGAGCCTGCGCGTGTTCGGCAAAAACAACATCAGCCTGCGCGTGTGGGACGACGGGCCGGGCGTATCCGAAAGCATCCGCGAACACCTGTTTGAGCCGTTTAACACATCCGAAGCCGAAGGCACAGGCTTAGGGCTGTACGTCGCCCGCGAGCTGGCGCACGCCAACAACGGCGACCTATGCTATGTGCCGCACGCCAAATCCTTTGAACTTATCCTACCGAGAGCCCCCAAATGAGCACCAACAACCTGAACCGCCCCGTATTAGTCGTTGACGACGAAGCCGACATCCGCGATTTGATGGAAATGACCCTGATGAAAATGGGCTTGCGCGTAGACACCGCCGAGGGCGTGCGCGCCGCGTTAAACAAACTGAGCAGCAACAAATACTCCCTCGTGCTCACCGATATGCGCATGCCCGACGGCTCTGGCTTGGAAGTGGTGCAACACATCAACCAGCAGCATCTGGATGTGCCCGTTGCCGTGATTACTGCCTTCGGCAGCGCAGACCAAGCCGTGCAAGCGTTAAAAGAAGGCGCGTTTGACTATCTGCAAAAACCCATCACGCTGGCGCAACTGCGCACGCTGGTCAAATCCGCCATCAAAGTGCAAGAAGACAACAGCGCGCCGCCTGCCGCCGCCGAACCCGAGCCGCAAGCCGCCCCGCCCCAATCGCCGCCCGTTATCATCGGCATCGATGACGAAGACGAAGACGATTTTCAGGCTGCCGCAACAGCCGCCGCCCGACCCATCGCCAAACAACCCGAAGCCATCAGGCAGCCTGAAAACGCAGCCGGCGAATTGCCGCGCAGCCCCGCCAAAGCCTCCGCCGGCAAACCCGCCGTACCCCTCAACGAGAGCAAGCTCAAAATGGAAGCCGACCTGCCGCGCCTGCTCGGCTCATCGCCCCAAATTGAAACCGTGCGCAACCTTATCCGCAAGCTCGCCCCCGCCAACGTGCCCGTTTACATTTCGGGCGAAAGCGGCTCGGGTAAAGAACAAGCCGCCCGCAGCATCCACGAGCTGTCGCCGCGCAAAGACGGCCCGTTCATCGCCGTAAACTGTGGCGCCATCCCCGAAAACCTGATGGAAAGCGAATTTTTCGGCTACAAAAAAGGCAGCTTCACCGGCGC
>CAUQDE010000033.1:0-10546 GCA_963516425.1 uncultured Kingella sp. | reverse complement strand
AGCCGAATGCCCGCGTTGCCATCATCATTTGGCGAGCATTGAACCCGAGCCTTATCCCATCGTGCTGGCTTGCGCCATCGCCGCTCTGATTCTGATGCTGCTGGTGTATAGCCAGCCTTTTGTGCGCGTGATGATGACGGGGATGTATTCACGCCTCACGCTGCCTGAAATGATGATAACGCTCATCGGCAGCGGCAGATGGAGCTTTCTGGGCATCGTGCTTACCCTGCTCACTTTTGGCACGCCCGTGGTGTTTTTGCTGTCGTGTATTTATGTTTACAGCGCGTTGATTTTTGAACGCAACGTGCGTTATCTACTCGGCGCGGCTCGCCTGCTTACCCGTTTGCAAGAATGGATTATGGTGGATGTGTTTTTCATCTCCATGCTGGTGGCGTATATCAAGCTCAGCGCGGTGGCATCGGTGAAATTTGGCACCGCGTTTTGGCTGATGCCTGTGCTGGCTTTGCTGCTGCTGCGCACCGCCGTTGCCACGCCCAGCCATTGGGTGTATTACCAAATCCGCCGCGCCAAGCATCAAGCCTTTTTTCAGGCTGCCCCCGATACCCTATGCTGCAAACGCTGCCTGTTTTATCGCCCCGCCAGCGAAGCATTTTGCGGCGTGTGTGGCTCGGAGCTGTTCCACCGCCGCCCCAGCAGCCTGAAAGTATCCGCCTGCTTCTTGCTCGCCGCCATGATTTTGTATCTGCCCGCCAACTTGCTCACCATTATGATTTCCACCAACCCAATGGAAAAAGAAGTCAGCACCATTATGAGCGGCATTATTTTTATGTGGAACAAAGGCGACCGCTTTATCGCCAGCGTGATATTCAGCGCGAGCATCGCCGTGCCCACGCTCAAAATCATCTCCATGCTGATGCTGATTTACAGCGCAGCCGTGCGCCCCTTGCTGCCCATCCGCGTCCTATCCGTGCAATACCGCCTAACCGAGCGCGTGGGTCGATGGTCAATGATAGATATATTCGTCATCATCATTATGATGAGCACCTTCCACACCAACATCGCCCGCGTAACCCCCGGCCCTGCCGCCATTTACTTCTGCCTTGTGGTGATTTTGACCATGCTGTCGGCACATTTTTTTGACGTGCGGATATTGTGGGACAAAGCAGGCGAAAACGGCGCCGTCAGGCAGCCTGAAAAAACGCGCCGCGATGCGGAAAAAATAGCATGAATAGGCAGCCTGAAAAGCCGCAGCTTGATATAATCCGCCCTTTTTCAGGCAGCCCGAACAGGCAACCCATGCTCCAAACCGCCCGCGCCGCCATCACTTTCAACCCTTAACCCTTGTTTCGTTTGTTCCGCTTATGTCATGACTCATCGCACTTTGTCTTTTCAATACCCCGATTTCAAACAGGTTTACACCGCATCACCGCGCTACACCCTGCGCCACGCCAAATTCACGCTGCGCCGCCTGCTCATGAACCGCCAAATCACCCGTTTTGAACGCTATGTGAACGCCGCGCCGCACGCGCAATATTTTTTCCACCGGCACGAGCGCGAAGCCTATCCGCTTTTGCATCTGTTTGCCGACAAACGCTTTGGCGCAACCCGACGCCGGCAAATCATGCAATCGGATTTGGAAACCGCGTTTAAACTGTTTGGCGCAAAAATCTTTAACCGAATCAGCCAGAAACCCTATTATTGCCTGCTGTCCGAATTGCCCGAGGGCTATCAGCTTTGGCTCAACCGCAACGACCAATTGTCAGACGAAGGCTGGTGGGCCTTGTCGCTGCGCGACAATCAAGGCGAGCGCATCTACACCGCATCGTTTGCCTTTTTGCCGCCCAATGCCCTGCTCGTTTGCTCGGTGCAAGGCCCCAACACGGCAGACGCCAAAGACGTGGTGCGCCAAATGACCAAAACGCTGCACGGCTTGCGCCCGCAACAATTCATGATTAGCGCGCTGCAACTGTTTTCAGGCTGCCTGAAAACCGCTCCGCTGTTGGGCATCGCACAGGATAACCAAGTGAAATTGCGCTGGGCATTGAAAAAACGCGTGCAGATTGATTACGACGAACTCTGGGCAAACGCGGGCGGCACACGCCATGAACAAGACGGCTATTGGCATCTGCCCGCCCGACCCGAGCGCAGAGACGAAACGGAAATCAAAAGCCAAAAGCGCGCGATGTACCGCCGCCGCTATGCCATGCTGGATGAAATCGCCGCGCAAATGCAGCGCGTGTTTTCATCGTCCAATCATCATTCAACAAAAACAGAAAGCGAATAACCATGACCTGGGAAACCGTAATCGGCTTGGAAATCCACGTCCAGCTCAACACACAGTCCAAAATTTTCAGCGGCGCGAGCACCGCCTTCGGCGCAGAGCCGAACGCGCACGCCAGCGTGGTGGAATGCGCGCTGCCGGGCACGCTGCCGGTGATGAACCGCGAAGTGGTCGCCAAAGCCATCAAGCTCGGCTTGGCGTTAAACGCCAAAATAAACCAGAAAAACGTGTTCGACCGCAAGAATTATTTTTATCCCGACCTGCCGAAAGGCTACCAAATCAGCCAGTTGGACTTGCCGATTGTGGAACACGGCAAGTTGGAAATCGTGGTCGGCGATGACGTGAAAACCATCAACGTAACCCGCGCCCATATGGAGGAAGACGCGGGCAAATCGGTGCACGAGGGCTTGGACGGCGCAACGGGCATAGACCTGAACCGCGCGGGTACGCCGCTGCTGGAAGTCGTTTCCGAACCCGAAATGCGCTCTGCCGCCGAAGCGGTTGCCTATGCCAAAGCCCTGCACAGCTTGGTAACGTGGCTGGATATTTGCGACGGCAATATGGCGGAAGGCTCGTTCCGCGTGGATGCCAACGTGTCCGTGCGCCCCAAAGGGCAGGCGGAATTTGGCACGCGCCGCGAGATTAAAAACCTCAATTCGTTCCGCTTTTTGGAGCAGGCGATTAACTATGAAGTACAAGCGCAGATTGAGCTTTTGGAAGACGGCGGCAAGGTGCAGCAGGCAACCATGCTGTTTGACCCCGACAAAGGCGAAACCCGCGTGATGCGCCTGAAAGAAGACGCGCACGACTACCGCTATTTCCCCGACCCCGACCTGCTGCCCGTCATCATTTCCGACGAACAACTGCAAAAAGCCCGCGAGCAGATGCCCGAGCTGCCCAAAGAAATGGCGGCGCGTTTTGTAAACGAGTTCGGTGTAAGCGAATACGATGCCCGCCTGCTCACCGCCAGCCGCGTTCAGGCTGCCTATTTCAGCGAAGCCGCCCAAGCGAGCGGGCAAGGCAAGCTGGTGGCCAACTGGATGAACGGCGAATTGGCGGCGACGTTGAACAAAGAAGGCTTGGAGCTTTCAGGCTGCCCCATCACCGCCGAACGCCTCGCCGCGCTGGTGGGCAAAATCGCCGACGGCACACTCAGCAGCAAGCTGGCGAAAAAAGCCTTTGAAGCCATGTGGGCGGAACCCGAAGCCACTATTGCTGAAATCATCGAAAAACACGGCTTGCAGCAGATGACCGATACCGGCGCGATTGAAGCGATGGTGGACGAAGTGCTGGCCAACAACGCCAAAGCCGTCGAGCAGTTTAAAGCGGGCAACGAAAAAGCGCTGAACGCGATTGTGGGGCAGGTTATGAAAGCCAGCAAAGGCAAGGCGAATCCCGCGCAGGTGCAGGAGTTGGTGAAAGCCAAGCTGGGGTGATGCAGCAAACCTATTTTGGCTTCGCCGAAGCTGCATTTTCAGGCTGCCTATTCGGATAAGGCAGCCTGAAAACGCAAAAGCAGCCTGAAAACGCAAAAGCAGCCTGAAAACGCAAAAGCAGCCTGAAAACACACTGGAAAACACCGCTGCGCTACCTGCCGCTGGCGTTATGGCTGCTGATACTGGCAGCGAATACCGCCAATGTTTGCCTTAACGGCTCATACTGGGCAGCGCAACCGCCGTCCGACTACACCGCGCAAATGCAGTTTGAAACGCGCTTGGCGTTTCTGCTCACGCTAACCGTATTCAGCTTCCCACTCGGCACCGCCGCCGTCTTTCTGCTCTCGTGGCTACCCGAATGGCTGCTGCCCCAGCACGGCATGCCCGACAACCTGTACCTTGCCATAGCGGCATCTGTTAGCACGCTGGGCTTTTATGCCCAATGGTACATCCTCCTCCCGCGCCTGCTGCGCCGTTGGAAAAACCGCCGCGATAAGGCAGCCTGAAAACCGTTTTCAGGCTGCCTCCCAATTCTCCGATGACAAACCAACGCCTTATCTGCCTCACTCTCGCCGCCGTATCGCTCGGCTTATTGATGCTTGCCGCCGATATGTACCGCGACGATGCCGCCGTCTGCGATCGGATGGACTACCTGATTGCCGAAACCGAAGCCTACCGCCGCAGCCACCGGCTGCAATCCGACAGCCTGGCCGACGCGCTGCGCCGAAAAAGATCAAGCGTTCCCGATACCTCGTCCGAATGCGCATTCTACGACCCCAAGCTGCCCGGACGCGGCGACTGCTATTTCACGCCCTTACCCAACAACGGCTACGCGCTCACCGTAATCGGCCGCCATTACGGCGCAGTTTACGATTCCGAAACCGGCCGCATCCGCACCGGCAACGCCTATACGGCCGCATGGGGCGACTGACGGTAAAGCAGCCTGAAAGCCGCAAACCCCATTTTCAGGCTGCCTAAGCGCTCATCCAAACCACCCTGCTCACCACACACAGAAAGAATCCGCCATGAACCTACACTCCCCCGACCTCTGCCGCGTCCGCGCCGTTACCGCCTTTGTTTCACTCACGCCCGATGCGACAGGCTGGCAGAGCGCGCTGGCGGATGCCAAACGCCAGTGCGACCGCCTCGCCGCCGCCTTTGCCGCCGCGGACTACACCGTCCAATCCGTGCGCATCGTCGCCAATCCCTTCGGCGAATATTTAGACACCAGCAGCCCCGCCTCCGCCAAACAAGGCTTGGCGCGCATCCGCGACATCCTGTCCTCGCTCAACCAAAACGGGCTGCGCATCCGCTTTGCCGTAGGCGAAGCCCGCACCGCCGCCGAAATCGCCCTGCTGCCCGAACTCATCCGCGACTTCGGCGACCTCGCCAACGCCTGCGTCAATGTCGCCGCCGACGCAAACGGCATTCCCGACCACGCGCAAATCGCCCGCTGCACCGCCGCCGTGCAGGGAATCGCCCGCATCACCCCGCGCGGCGAAGGCAACTTCAACTTCACCGTTAATTTCAACTGCGCCCCGCTGATTCCCTACTTCCCCGCCGGCTACCACCGCAACGCGCACGGCAGCATCGTCGTCGGCCTGGAAACGCCCGACCTGCTCGCCGCCGCCCTGCGCGCCTTGGACAACCGCCCCGCCGAGCAGTCCGCCTTTCTGCAGACGGCCTGCCAAGCCATGCACCACGCCCTGCAATACCACGCCGACGCCGTGCAGGCCGTGATTGCCGCCACGCCGCTGGACGCAGGCTGGCACTACGCCGGCATGGACACCTCCGCCGCGCCGTCCAAAAACTGCACCTCGATGGCGGAAATCTACCGCCTGCTGCGCGTGCCGCATTTCGGCGCCTCCGGCAGCATCGAAGCCTCCGCCCTGCTCACCCGCGTGTTCAAAACGCTGGACAACGTGTGCGCCGTCGGCTTTTCCGGGCTGATGCTCGCCGTAACCGAAGACAGCGGGCTGGCCGCCGCCAGCCGCGTGCCCACCTTCGACTTGCGCGCGCTTTTAACCTACAGCAGCGTGTGCGGCATCGGGTTGGACACCGTGCCCGTGCCCAGCGACACCCCCGCCGCCAAAATCAACGCCGTGATGGCCGACACCGCCGCCCTCGCCTTCCGCCTGAACAAACCGCTCACCGTGCGCCTGTTCCCCGTGCCCGGCCTGAAAGCCGGCGACAGCACCCGGTTTGAAAGCGACGATTTGTGCAACTGCGCCGTGCTGGCGGTGGCGTAGCGGGCAGGCAGCCTGAAAACCATTTTCCCGTTTTCAGGCTGCCTTTTTGCCGCGTAAACAAAATGAACATTGGTGTTTTCCATGCGGCAAAGCCCACCCGCCTCCCCCCTCATCCCCCGAAACGAAAAGGACACCCCATGCGAAACGACGACAACTACTACGGCTACCACAACGACTACGACAGCGGCATGCTGTATCTGATGGAGCAGCCCGCGCTGCGCCCGCTCGGCGACGCGCCGGTGTGGCTCAAACACGCGCTGCTCATGCTGGGCGGCAAGCTGCTGCAATGGGTTTTGGCGACGGTGCTGATGTTCGCCAGCATCATAGCGATGGGTTCTGTGCTGCTGTTTGCGCTGGGCGCATTGGGGATAAACCAAGCCGTGCAGCAAAAGGAAATGTGGGCGTGGGCGGTGGTGCTGATTGTGGTGTGGTTTATCAACATGCTGCCGATGGTTTTTTCGGCGGGCTTTGTGGCAATCGCGGCAGGCGTGGCGGAAGACGGTGAATTCGCGTTCAGGCGGCTGTTTGCAGGCTTTGGCGAACGGTTCGGGCAGTTGGTCAAACTGGCTTTGTTTTGGATGCTGGCGGCGTTTGCGCTGGGCATGCTGCTGGGCATCGCCAAGCCGGGCAGCTCGCCGTGGGTTTTCCTGCCGATGGTATTGCTGTTTTTGCTGTGCAACTGGATGGTGCTGCCCTTGATTATGCTGCAAGGCGTGTCGCCCTTGGATGCCATTTGGATGAGCCTGGTAGGCAGCCTGAAAAACATCGTGCCGCTGGCGGGCTTTGTGGTGGTGATGCTGTCGCTTGTGTTTGGCGTTTGGATGGTCGCCATGATGGGGTTCGCTTCGTTTGCCCGGGATGGGTTCAGCTCGGTTTTTTTGCTTTTGATGCTGATTTTTTACACTGCGCTGTTCACCGTGTTTCCGATTATCAGCTATGTGTCGTACCGCAATATTTGGACGAGCGCGCTGCTGAAATAGGCAGCCTGAAAATGCAAAACCGCGTGGCATCAAACCAAGCGGTTTTTTTGTTTTTCAGGCTGCCTTAGCCCGCTGCGCCCAGCACCGCCGCAATCAATTCTTGCGCGCCGTCATCCGCCAGCTTCTTGGCGACGGCGCGACCGAGCGCGTCGGCGTATGCGGCGGGGGCTTGCGCTTGCGCGGTTAAAATCACCGAGCCATCTGGATGCCCCACCAAGCCGTTGAGTGTGAGCAAGCCGTGGTCGTCTGCCGTGCAATAGGCGGCGAGCGGCACTTGGCAGCTGCCGCCCAAGGCGCGGGCAAGGGCGCGTTCGGCGGTTACGCAGGCGGCGGTTTTGGGATGGTTGAGCGGCAGCAACACGTCAATCAAATCGGTTCGGTGCGCGGCGATTTCTATGCCCAGCGCGCCTTGCCCTGCGGCGGGCAGGCTGTCGGCGGGGGAAAGCACGGCTTGGATGCGCTCGTGCAGTTCCAGCCGTTCCAGCCCTGCGGCGGCAAGGATGATAGCGTCGTAGTCGCCGTTATCCAGCTTGGCGAGGCGGGTTTGCACGTTGCCGCGCAGCGGGCGGATGGTTAAATGCGGAAAGCGGGCGCGCAGCTGGGCTTCGCGGCGCAGGCTGGATGTGCCAACAATTGCGCCGTGCGGCAGCTCTTCCAGCCGCGTGTATTGGTTGGAAACAAAGGCATCAAACGGGTTGGCGCGCTCGCCAATCGCCGCCAGCGCAAAGCCTTGCGGCAAATCCATCGGCACGTCTTTAATGGAATGCACCGCCAAATCGGCACGGTTCTCTTGCAGCGCGGTTTCCAGTTCTTTGATAAACAAACCTTTGCCGCCGATTTTGGACAGGGTTTTGTCTAAAATTTGGTCGCCCTGCGTGGTCATGCCGATGATGTGGATTTGGCATTGCGGATACAGGCTTTGCAGTTGGGCTTGGATATGGCGGGCTTGCCACATGGCGAGTGCGCTTTCGCGGCTGGCGATGGTGAGGGTTTGGGGTATAAGGGGATGGGACATAATATTCGGCGAGATTAAATAGGCAGCCTGAAAAAAGGAGCGTGGTTTCAGGCTGCGCTGGGGTGGAAGTATTAGCGGATATTGGGCGCTGTATTGCGGTGTTTCAGGCTGCCTGTCACGCTGGGTTGATGGGGATGTTGCTGCTGTTGCCTGCGGGCGGGCGCAAAATTTCGCAGGTGGGCGCGTTCACCAAATCCGCCAGCGTGTAGCCGTCCAAATGGTTGATAAACGCGATTAAGCCGCTGTTTAAAATTTGGCTTAATCGGCAAGTGGGGGTAATCAAGCATTGGTTGTTGTCGCCAAAGCATTCGGCAAGCTGCAATGGCTCGGTTACGCGCACCACCATGCCCACGCGGATTTCTTCGGGCGGCTTGGCAAGTTTTAAGCCGCCGCCTTTGCCGCGAATGCTGGTTAAAAAACCGCCTTTTACCAGCGCGGTTACCACTTTCATCAAATGGCTTTTGGAGATGTTGTAGGTTTCGGCGATGGTGGCGATGTTTACTAGGCTTTCATCGTTTACCGCGGCGTAAATCAGCACACGCAAGGCGTAGTCGGTTTGTTGGGTTAAATACATGTTGTTATTTTGTTGCAGGGTTGGGGGTAAAGTTTCATAATACGCGCATCTTTTTGCCAAATTTTACAACAACACAAAAAAATAGAAAGCACAAATCATGAAACGCCATTCTACCTTAATTCAACTATCACATGAACATCATCACACGCTGGCGCTTTGCCTGCGCATTTTGCGCGCGCCCGAGCAAAATCATCAAAAAGACATCACCGAGCATTATATTGATTTAGAACAACATTTTATCCACGAAGAAACGCTGTTCGCGCCCTTGTGGGACAAACTGAACCGCGCCGATTTGCGCCAGCGCTTTGAATACGACCACGCCGAATTGCGCCGATTATTCCGCGAAGCGCAGTTTGACCACGCCGAATGGAACACCACCTTCGCCACCATGTTGCGCGATCATGCGCGATTTGAAGAGCGCGAGCTGTTCCCTGCATTGGAACAAAATGCCCTGCTGCCAGAATGATTTTCAGGCTGCCTATGGCGGCGCATCTTAGAGTGCAACGCTGTTTGCACAACATAAAAACCATCAGCCATATAACTAGGCAGCCTGAAAAGCAAAAATCCCCTTTACTTTTAATAACAAACCACCCAAGGACACCCACCATGAGCTTAGAAACCATCGCCGAACCCACTCCCCCCAAAATCCCCAAAACCACACTTTCCTATCTCAACCCCAGACATCCCGTATGGGCGATGGCGTTTCGCCCGCTTTATTTGCTCACCGCACTGTATGCCGTAGTCTCCATTTTGCTGTGGGGCTTTGGCTACGCAGGCACGCACGCTATGCCTGCCTTTTTGTGGCACGCGCACGAAATGGTGTGGGGCTATGGCGGCGCGGTTGTGGTTGCCTTTTTGCTCACCGCAGGCGCAACGTGGACGGGACAACCGCCCGTGCGCGGCAAATTTTTGATGGCGATTGTGGGCTGCTATATCGCCGCCCGTCTCACCGCATTCTTACCTTGGGGCTGGCTCACAGGGCTTTTTGGCACCGCGTTTTACTGGCTCGCCAGCTATGGCATGGGCGAAGCCGTGTGGGTGAGCCGCAATCAGCGTAACTACATCGCCGTTGCCGCGCTGTTTTTGCTCGGATGCAGCCATTTGGCGTTTCACATCGCGCTGGGCGGCAATCCTTCCGCGCTAACCAACGGCTTGCTAGCAGGCTTGATTCTCGTTGCGGGCTTTATCGGCTTGGTGGGCGGGCGCATCATCCCCTTTTTCACCAGCACGCGGCTCAACACACCCCGCGTGAACAGCCCACAATGGGCGATGGTTGGCTCGCTGGTTGCGCCGATGGCTGCCGCCGCATTGATGATGACGCAAACCGCCGTTGCGCTCGCGTTTTACTTTTTGCTGTTTGCTGGCATTATGGGCTGCGTGCAAAGCAAGCGCTGGTTTCACAAAGACATTCTTGACGAGCCGATGCTGTGGACGCTGCATTTGGGCTACGCGTTCACATCCATCGGGCTGGTGGTGCTCGCGCTGGGCTTTATTAGCCCCAAACTCACCAGCTTGGGCACGCACCTAATCGCCGTGGGCGGCATCGGCTTGCTCACATTAAGCATGATGACGCGCACCGCGCTGGGACACACCGGCCGCACCATCTACCCCGTGCCCAAATATCTGCCCTACGCCTTTTGGCTGATGATTGCCGCCACCGTGATGCGCGTTATCGCTGCGTTTGTGCTGATGTTTGCGCCAAGTTGGTATCAACACGCCCTTGCCTGCGCTTCGCTGCTATTTGCCTCATCGCTGGCGATTTATTTCGTGCGCTATTATCCGTGGCTCACTCAGCCGCGCATTGACGGCAAAGCAGGATAATCGTGAAAACAAAGGCAGCCTGAAACATTGAGCAAACGGTTTTCAGGCTGCCTTTTCCCATCTGTCCCAAAGCAGCCTGAAACTATGTTTACAAACTTCTGCGAAGCCAAAACACGTATTCAACTTTTCAGGCTGCCTCAATCCACCGAGTAAACCATTATGACCACTCTCACCATCGCCGCCATCCAGCTCACCAGCACGCCGCGCATCGCCGACAACATCGCCACCA
>CAUQDE010000032.1:0-10609 GCA_963516425.1 uncultured Kingella sp. | reverse complement strand
CTCCGTATTCTGTGTTAAAATTCAAACCGATACTGTTATTTGAATACGCCTGCGCTTAATGCGTGGGCTTTTTTTTCGCCCGTTCAACCCTGTTTCAGGCTGCCTTTTGCGCCTCGCGCTTCGCCTGATAATTCAACGCCGCCAGCACCTTGCGCATCTGCTCGCCATCGCAGCGTTGCACCGTCTCCACGCCAAACATCTTGCGTGCGATGCCGTGCGCATAAGCCCAGCTTTTGCCCGTTTGCGTGAGCAATGCGCCGATTTTGCGCATCATAGCCCCCTGCTCGGCAAAATGCAGCGGCGTGCGCTGATAGGCTTTTGCGCCCGCCTCCGTGCCAAAGCCTTTTTGCTGCAACAGATTCAGCACCGCCGCCAGCTCGTTGTCCATCATATCCTTGCAACTGCGTTTGCCTGTGGCTTGCGAGAGCAGGTCGCGATACACATCATCGTCCAGATCCAGCCGCTTTTTGGCAATATGGATTTTGCTTATCATTTTTTGGCGATAGGCGGCATGGCTCACGCGCTTTCTCCTTGAATTTCAAAGTAAAATAAGCTGAATTATACCAACAAAGGCGGCGCAAGCTGAATGTGTAGCTTTACCATAAAAACAATAAGTTACCAAATAACCTATATCCATACGACAAGGCAAAAAAACGCCCAAAAGCAGGGAACTTTTGGGCGGCAGGTTTAGGGCTTATTTATTCGTTCTCTTGGCAATATTCCAGCCAACGCAAATAATCAGATAGCACCAGCAGCAAATTAGCGCATTTTTCCACTTTCACAGGGTCTTTATTCTGCTCAAACAAGCCGTAAGCAGCGGTTTCTAGGGCACAGCCAATTTCGCTTATGCCACAGTTTGGGGTGTAATGTGCCATGATTTAGCCCTCCAAAGCCAAAGATTGCTGATTAGCCAAAAAGGCGCGTTGTGCCTGCTTGGCGGCATTGCCCAGCTTGCCCCGCTCCGATAAAGCAGGATTGGGCGTGTAGTCTGCCAAGCCCAGTTTGGCGAGCTTTTTCAGGCGGTCGCGCACCGCTTGCCCGCTGATGCCCAGCAATTTGCCGATTTCGGCATGGTTTAAATCCAATTCCAAATAGCGCAGCAGTTTGGCGGCTTCGGGATTGCTAGCCAGATAGGCAGCTTTTAAGGCTTGCATTTGCGCATGGGGTTGGCTTTCGCCTGCCAACACACGCGCTGCCCATTTGCGGAATTGTTTGGCATTTGGCGTATTGGCAAAAAAGCTCAACAGATTGCAGCCTGTGTGGGAGAAAATCCTTGTTTCTCTTTGCTTTCCATCAACCGCCATCAATTTGATGGTGGTTGAATCTTGCTCGGAAAACTCGTCAATATGGCGGTTATAGAGATTATTCACGCCATCGCGGGCGCGTTTATCAGAAAATCCCAAAGCCAAACCAAGCTGTTCAGCGGTTAGCCATTTACTGCCGTTGTGGTCAATAATAGCGATTTGGGTTGGGTTAAATTGTTGAATGGGTGCATTCATGGTAGAATTACCTTTCTTTTGAAGTACATTTAAAAGACACGAGAAAGAATATTCGCGTATTGCTTTCTCACTGCTCCGCCTAAGTTCGCGCTTAGGCGGAGTTCTATTACAGCGATATTCTGCTGTGATTTAAATTTTAAACGTGGACACGTTTAAACGTCAAGCTATTTTTTTAACCATTCTTGTATTCTAGCCTTAACCCATTGAGAAAAATCAACACTATTGGCAAATTCAAGCATTTCTTTCTCGGTTTCACTATTGAACGAAGCCTTTTTAATTACTCGTTTAGCTTCATAGCGTTTTCGGTTTTCAGCCAGCTTTTTATCAACCATAGGCATACTCCTTGATTTTCAGGGCTGTTTGGTTTAAAGTATCAATAGAGTTTGGAGGAAGGGCAGCGTTGCCGCCACCCTTTTTTACTACTTAGATTTTATTACCAAGCTTTGCGAGAGATTAGTAACAAAATCAACAGGATTAAGAACTTAATCATTTTCATCACCTCCTTTCTTTTTCGGATTTCCCGCCGCCTCCACGGCGGGATTTCTATTTCCTAATCCATGAAATGAATTATAAACGTGGACACGTTTACCGTCAAGCCTTTTCCCACAAAAAAAACCGCCCGTCATCTGTATATCATCAGATGGCGGGCGGGGTTTTAAATAGGGTTTAAACCTAACATCTACTCAAACACAAACACTTCTTAAATAATCCAATAGCCTTTGCGGCGATGGGCAAGCCTGCTGCGCTCAGATAGCGCGGGACTGGGCTGATAGTGGGCAAGATTAAGCGCGGTGAGCCGTTTGAGGCGGTTGGCAACGCTGCCTGCTTCTAGATTGAGTAGCCTGCCGATTTCGCTTAGGGTTAAGCCCATTTGGTGATAACGCAAAATTTGTGCTTCGGTGGGGGCAAATTCTGCCAACACGGCTCGGGCATGGTCTTTGGCTGGGACGGCGAGCTGCTGTTCCATGTGGTTAAACGCGGCAATATAGGCTTCTTTCCATTGCGCGGCGGCTGCGCCTGTAAAACCCATACATAGGAATACAAAACCGTCGCGGGTAAGTTCGTAATAGGGTTGGGGCTTGCCGTTTTGCAACTCGTTGTTTTTATGGCAAAGCGCAAAATTGCGCTCTGTGAACCCAGTGGAACAATCAAGCTGTTTGATGGCGCGAAGTACATCTTTATGTTGTTTGCCAAAATGTTGGGCAATGTCTAGCGATGTGGTTACTACGCGATTATTGGAAATATGGACGGTTGGGGTTGTCATGGTATTGTCCTTTGTTTTTGTTAATGAGAAACGGGCTGCAAGCAACCCGCTTAGATTGGGGATTAGTTGGTTTCAGGCTGCTCACACCCCGCTCAACTCTTGGTCATGCGGCTCAATCACAAAATACTCTTTGCCTTCCACAATCTTTAAGCCGGGCACTTGCCCTTGGTCAAACAGCACGCGCTCGTTGAGCACGGCATCTTTGTTAATTTCTTCTTTGGTGCGGATAAACCGCGCCAGCTCGGGGTCGGCATTCAGCAGCGCAATCACGGCATCCACGCCTGTTATGCGCACGCTGGGCGGGTTGTTGCGCCATTTCACAATGCCGGTTACCAAATCGGCAAACTTCACGCGCCCGTTGTCGGTGAGCGCATCGCGGTTGGCTTCGCACCATAATTGCACGGCGTTTTGTAGCTCTTCCAAACGTTGATTGTGTGGGGCGGATTGGTCGGCATACTGCTGTTGCAAGGCGGCAATACCGTCGTTCATGGTGGCTTCTAGCCGTTTCACTTCGCGGCTCACATCGCCCATTTCACGGATAAAGGCAATCACGTCGTCTTTGCTTTGCGCGGCGATTTGCGCGGTGGTTTTAATGCGGGTTTTGGCAGGTTTTGCCATGGTGGTCTCCTTAAAGGGGGGGAAATTAGGTTTAGTTGGGTGGTCTATGGCGGCGAGCTGCCGCCGTTCCATTTACGTTTTCAGGCTGCCCCACGGGCGCGGCAGGCTTGTTTCATGGCTAGGCATAGCTCATGTGCGCGTGCCTTTTGTTCCGCGCTGGGCGCTTTGCCCGCAGGCGGCGGGGTGGGCTTTGGGATAAGCTGTGTGCCATCGGGATAGCTGCTTTTTACTGCGGGCGCGGGCGATGGGCTGGGCGCATCGGCTTCAAATGCGTTTTCAGGCTGCCGATGGGCTTGCTGCGCCCGAGCAGCGGTTAAATAATCCTCTAATGCCAAATGGTCGGTCAGCGGCGTTTTCAGGCTGCCTGAAACCTTATCCGCCAACATTTGCTGTAAGGCGGCTTTCCACTCGGCTGCCGTGCTGTCGTTAAACATCGCCTGCACAGCGCATAAATGCTGGTAAATCTCGGCAAAGCTCAATTTGCCGTTAGGTGGGGCAAACCAGCCGATATACTGCATCAGCAGCTTGGCACTCTCGCCGCCCATCTGCGCCACCGTCCAGATGGCACTGCGGGCGTAGCGCAGCTCGTGTTCAGGCTCGTGTTCGGGCGTTAAATCTGCCTGCGCATCCATCAGCCATCCTCCTCGTCCACATAAGCGTTGGGATACTTGCCCCGAATCTCCGCCAGCGCCCGCGACAGGCTGAAAAACGTCATCGCCACCATGCCGCGCACTTCCAATCGCGCGCGGTTTTGCTCTGGGCTAAGCTCAATCTTGCCCAGCTTTTCGCCGTAGCCGTTGTAAACCGTTAAAATCTGCATGCTTTGTCTCCTGTTAAAGCGTGTTTAACACGCCGTTTCGTCTTCCGCCTGTTTCAGGCAGCCTGAAAAATTGTGCTCCAATGCCAAATGGTGCAGGGCTTGGTAAACGGCATCGGCTGCGGCGGGGTAAACCGTCTGCGCTTCGGGGCAAAGCGGCTCGCCCGCGAGGTTGCGGATGGTGCAGCCGTATTTTTTGCCCGCTCGGTCGTAGCACACCGCAATCTGCACGGTGTAGCGCTCAATGATGCCGCTCATGGCTGCTCCTCCCCGCTCGCTGCCGCCCATCTATCCACCAACGCTTCCGCCTCATCGCATTGATAGCGCGCTTCCTGCTCGGCAGGGCTTAAATCCGCATACGGCGTGTTCCACAGCGTGTCGCAATTCTTGGCTACCGCTGCCACAGGCTGGAGCACAGGCGGCTGGGCGTGCGAAACCGCCGCCGTCATCATCGCGCCTGCGGTCATTCCCGCCGCCAGCATCGCCATATCGCGCCACAATCCGCGCTGTAATTCCTGTTCATACATTTTAATGTTTCATTTTAAATCAAATAGTTACCAAAATAACTAGGCAAAAAAATTATTGCCCACAGCGTTTGGCGCACTTTTGGCACGCCAGCCATTGCTGCATTTTCATTGGGTTATGCGTCGGCGCTTTGCCCTCTGCCGTACTGCGGCATTCGTGCAGCGGTATGGTTTTACCTTGATACGGGCACGCCACCGTTTCATACCGCGCCGCCACCGCAGCCGCCACGCGGTCGGTTTTGCCCGCATACTTGCCATGCACAATCAGGCTTAACGTTGTGCCGCTATACCCCAGCTCCGCCGCCACTTGCCGCAAGCTCGCCGCCGCAATCCGCGCTTTAAGCAGGGCAAACCAGCCCTCATTCATATAATCTTTAAACACCTTTTAAACTCCCTGTGTATGCCATCCGCTAATCATAAAATCCGCGCTTTTTCCTTTTTCAGGCGGGGCAATTTTTGCCTGTTTGGGTTTGGTGGGTTTGGTTGTTTTAGCCGCCGTGCGTTTTACTCTGCCCAGCTGCCGATAAATCGGCGCAGCCGCAGGCGCATTCGCCGCCAAGCAAAACCGCCCATCGCCCGCCTTGCGCAGCAAGCTATGCCGCAGCAAAGTGTTCACATAGCTGCCAATCTTCACTCGCCCCACCTTATGCGTCATCGCCACATAAGCGTGCAACTCCGCCTTGCTAAACGCGCCCAGTATCTTCATCGTGCGCCAAATGGTGCATTCAATCGGTTCCGTATTCATGCTTTCACGCTCCGTTTCGGGCTTTCGCCCTTGTAAAACTCAAAGCCGCCTAGGCTTTTCAGGCTGCCCAGCTCCACCGCATCAAGGTTATTCATCGCCGCCGCCTCGGCAAGGTTTACCAAATTCACCGTAACCCGCCGCACGCTGCCGTGCGCCAGCTCCACCAAATGCCGCAACACATCATCGCCCAGCTGCACATTGGGCGCATAAGCCTCCGCCAGCTGCCTTGCATCCTCCAAGCTCACAGGCTGCGCAGGAATCCAGCTCAACACCCGCCCATGAAACCGCTCAAAGCGTTTCAGCTTATTGGGCATCTGCTCCTCGCCCACCAGCAAAATCGGCGATTGGCTGCCTTCATACACATCACGCACCAGCTCCACCATGCCGTTTTTGCCCACCAGATAATCCGCCTCGTCCAAAATCAGCGGGCGTTGCGTTGCCGCCAGCTGCTCGCAGATGGCATCCAAACACGCCGCCGCCGTTTTCGGCGCAGCCATGCCCATTTCAAAACACAGCTTTTCCAGCAGCGTTTTCTTGCTCCACGCGCTGCGCAGCTGCACATAATAGGCTTGTGTCTTGTTGGCAATCGCCACCGTTGCCGTGGTTTTGCCAAAACCGCTCGGTCCATACAACACGCCCAAGCCGGGTAAACCATCCTGCCGATTCACCAGCCGCGCCATCGCCACGGCCACCAAAGATAAATTGTTGATATTGGCTATTTTCATAGCGTTTACACTCCTGTTTGTTTCATCAAAAACCTCAACCAAATTTCAGCATCTGTTCCAGCTCCGCGCATTCGCGCATCACCAGCTGCCCTTTCGGGCTTTCACACCATGCCAAAAACCCTTGCTGCGCCGCGCTCAAAGCCTCATAAGGCAACGCTTTCAGTCGGTTATACGCCGCATACTGCGCATTCGGCAGCGTCGGCACTTGCCAATCCTCCGCCTCCGCTGTGGATACTGCCTTTTCAGGCTGCCGCCCCAGCTTCAACACCTTGCCCTCGCCCGCCGCGCCATCCGATGCCCGCGCCATCGCCGCCATGGCTACCTCCGCTTGCGCTTTCAACTGCGCCCCATCCAGCCGCAAGCCCCCCAAATCCACGCTGCTGGCGTGTTCCAACACCGGCGCAGGTCGCGCCGCTTCCACAATCGCCTGCTTATCCGCCAGCCGTTTAAGCTGCGTATCAATCCGCTTCTCTTTCGCCTTATCGCGCATGGATTGCGGGAAGTAATCTCGGTTGCTCGCCAGCCAATCGGCGCGGCAGATATACCGCCCGTTGTCATCAAACAGCCAAACATGCTCGCCGTTATCCGCACGAAACGCCACTTGCAAGTGTTCGCCGTGGTATTGCGCCAAATCCGCGTGCGCGTAATAGCTGCCATGCAGGCGCACCCGCTCGCGCAACACCGTGCACAGCTTGCGCGGCAAAAACAGATAATGCCGCTCGGCATCGTCCACCCTGTTCACCTGCGCCCCTTGCGCCATTTTCAACGCCCACAGCTCATTCGGGGTCATATGCCGCCGCTTGCCGCTGGTATCCAACACCTTGGGCAAGCTGCGATGCGGACGCTCGTTGTATTCGTTTACCCTATCTTGGCAAAAGCGGCGAAATTCCTGCCAATCAGGCATCATATGCGCGGATAAACTGGCAATATTCGCCAAAGCAGGCACGCCTTTTAAGCTGATATTCTGTTTCGCCAACGCGCGGCTAGCTTTATGCACCTTGCCGCTGGCTTCCGCATCCATATCCTTGCCGATATAGCTTTGCAACATCTTGGCTGCCGTGGTCCACACCGTTTGATGCAGCCGTTCAATCACCCCGCGCGCCTGCGAGCTATACGGCGCAGAATGCACCAGCGTTGAGCCAATCCGCCCCATTAAGCCCGTTGCCGCATCGCTTATCATCGCGTTTTTATAGCCCTTGCCGTTGTCCACATACAAAATATCGGGTATGCCGCAATCGGTGCAGGCATTGCTAATCGCGTCCAACACGGCTAATTGGCTTTCCGCCAAATCAATGCTCCACCCCACAATCTTGCGCGTGGCAATATCAATAACGGTTGTGATTTCAGGGCGAAACGGCTTACCGCTATCGGGGTGCAACACTTCCGCATCAAAAGTATGCCCGTCCGCGCTGTAAATCGCCGCAGGGTCAAGATGCAAAAACTCGCGCTCGGTATAACCTTGCAAGGTTTTCAGCTCGCGCTTGCCCAGCCGCCCCTCTTCGCGGCACACATTGCCCAGCTTGTCGCTTAAAAACCGCCGCACTTGATGAATGCTCGGCAGCTTGGCTAACGGCTGCTGCGCCTGCCAATCCCGCGCAAAGCGGTTATAGGCAGCCTGAACGCTGGGTTTTTGCGGCTGGCGATAATGCGCCAAAAAACACACCGCCCATTCAGGCTGGCGCATATCAGGCTGTTTTACTTTCGCCATAATGCGGTTTTCATCGCGCTGGGCAAACCAGCGTTTAATCGTGCGCGGGCTGGGAATGCTCGCCCCGCCGCCGCGCTTGTCGTTGGCTAAACGCAACATCTGTGCAATGGCTGCCCCGCTGGGGTGCTGCGCCATCGTCAGCAGCGTAGTAATCGCCGCCTCCTTGCTCACGTGCGTTTCGGACATCAACGCTTCCACCTTATGCAACACCCCCAGCCGTGCGCCTGCTTGATTGCGCTGCGCTTGCGTGCTGCTGGCTAAATCGTCTGTATCGTGGGTTTTCAGGCTGCCTGCAACGGATTCGGATAGCGCAGGTAATAGCTCGGGTTCGGTTTGCGTGAGCAGGCGGGCGGTTTGTTGATGACGAATGGCGTTTTGGATTTCTATTGGCATACTGCTAATAGCGTATTCCATGCCACCACCGCGACCTTGGCGTTTTCTGCCTTGCCAGTTTTCGCGAGTAGCCATCAAAATGACACCTTTCTTAGTTTTGGGCATTTCAGGCAGCCTTAAATCTGCTATTTCTTGTGCATTCAAAAAGTCCATAATTTCTTACTAACTGTGAAGTTAGCTCCGTTTTTCAGTTCACAGTTTGGTAAAACTTCAAAATAGCTAAAAACAAGCTAATTATTTGATTTTAAATAACTGTGTACTTCATACTTAAAAATTTAATCAGTTCACACTTCAATTATTTAAACTGTGTACTCTTAAACACTCTCTTTCAGCCCCAATTTCACGGCAATTTCATGCCCTTTTCCATAACGCCCCTTACGTTGCCCACCGACTACGAGATAAACATCGCGCGGCGTATAGCCATGTTCACGCGCCCATTGCGCCAGCGTTTTGCCTTGTCTATCTAAATTTTCCTTTAATTTTTCAACGGTTAAAGTCATATCAAGCCCTTTCGCTTTATGGTAGAATTACACTCTTATTGCTGCACTAATTTTGCGTTAGTGCTGTGTTAATGCGTGTATTTTAGGAAGAGTTCCTCCTAATTGCAAGGAAATTTTAATGAAGAGTTCTTCTGATTTTGCTAACCGATTGAAACAAGAAAGAAAAAAGTTAGGTTTAACCCAAGCGCAAGTGGCTGAAAAATGTGGTATTTCAGGCAGAATGTGGGGCGACTACGAAAGAGGAGTAAGCCAACCAAAAGCGGAACTACTCTTCCAATTTGAAAAAGCGGGCATAGACGTAAATTACGTGATGACGGGCAAAACCGTTGCGCCCATTGCCGCAAGCCAGCCTGAAAGCGGGTTAAGCGATGATGAACGTGAATTGTTGACATTGTTTCGTGCCGCCAGCCAGCTCGGGCAAGCGGTGATTTTAAGCGCGGCTCGTGGGGCAGAGAAAAAAGCGGTTGAAATTGAGAATCGTCAAGTAGCTTAAAGGATTAATTATGTTAGAAAAAGAAATAAAAAAATTTGCCAACCGTTTGAAATGGTATAGAAGAAGTTTTTTGAAAATAAACCAAGTAGATATTGCTAAATTCTGTAATATCTCTCATAGAGAATGGGTTAGAATTGAAAATGGAGAACAGCTCCCAGATTTTAATATTCTTTTAAAATTGGTAGAGTTAGGAGCTGATATGAATTATTTATTTGATGCCCATATCATTAGATTGAGTCAACGTGAAGAACAAATGATTGTTAAATTCAGACAAGCAACATTTCAAGGTCAAATGGCAATGGAATGTGTAGCTGATTCAATTCAGAAAAAGACAAGGGAAGAATTAGAAACTGAGGAAAATTTTTTTGAAAATGCAAGAAAAATCCATGACATGATAGTACATCGTGGAGATGATTTTGAATAATCTTGCATTTTCAATGAAATAATTTAATTATTTAAAACAATGACTATCAAGTTAATGAGCCCGTGGACACCGAAGCCATGTGGTTTCGCGCCTCGTTCTTTGATTATCTAGGCGTGCCACCCTCGCACTGCTTCTGCACCCGCGTGCGCGGCGACAGCATGCACCCCACGCTGATTGACCGCGGCACCGTGCTGTGGAAAATGCAAAACGGCTACACGCGCGAAGGCATCTACCTGTTCCGCCAAGTGGACGAGCTGCGCATCAAACGCTTGCAGCGCACCAGCCGCAGCGTATACCGCATCATCAGCGACAACAGCAACAAAGATATCTACCCCGTTGAAACGCTGGATTTAGCGGAGCTAGGGGAATATGACTTTGAGATTTACGGCTTCTACCTATGGGATTGCGGCATAAAAGAATAAGCGCTCATCATTCCTGCTAGGTTTTTAATCGTTCTATGACAAAAACCGCGTGAAAGTGATGGTTTTTTGCTCACTTTTTCGCGGTTTTTCTCATTTTTGGGCGGCGGTGGGATTATGGGGTTTGTGTTTGATTGAATTGGAATTTTTGCGAGTCCGTCCGCTCACGCAGCTATGACAAAACTATCACTCCCCCACACATGCCTGAAAATCTTTATCAGTATTCAAAAATCACTCCTTGCTCTGCTGCCCATGCTTCAATCCGCGTTTGGTAATCCGCCATCTGTTGCGTGTTCAGCTTGGTTGTTGATAATCCGATTTTTTGGATTTCGCCGCTGGGCAACACCCGCTCATCGCAGCCGATAAATTGCTGCTTAAAATATTCATGCCACATCGCCGCTTCATATCGCCGCCCATCCAGCCAAACCTGCTCGGCGATTTGGTTATACAAGCTCCACAAGCGGCGGTTTTGCTCATAGC
>CAUQDE010000031.1:0-10618 GCA_963516425.1 uncultured Kingella sp. | reverse complement strand
GGCAATGGGTGCGCGGACACGCAGGGCACGCCGAAAACGAACGCGCCGATGCGCTTGCCAACCAAGGTGTAGCCAGCGTTGAGCCTTAAAACCGATTGTGTTTTGACGCACAACAGGCAGCCTGAAAACCAATACGACTCAAAACACCGCCCCACCCCACTATGCGAACCCATTACGACAACCTGCAAATCCCCCGCGATGCCGATGAGCAAACCATCCGCCAAGCCTATCGCCGCCTATCCAAGCAATACCACCCAGATTTAAACCCCAGCGAAGATGCCAGCCGCATCATGCAGCTTATCAACCGCGCCTACGCAGTCCTGTCCGACCCCGAACAACGCGCCGAACACGACCGCTGGATACGCCAGCAGGAGACCCTCCGCATCCCCCAACAGCCCACGCTGCGGCGGCAATCCGCCCCGCAACCCCAAAGGCAGCCTGAAAACGAATGCAATGAGTTTCGGCGCAGCCAAAACGCACACAGCGCGTCCAACACCGCCGCCTCCGCATCCAAAACATCCAAGCAAAAACTGTGGCAGCCCCTCTTCATCATCGCCTGCTGCGCCCTTGTCGCCCTGTTTTTTTGGCAACTGAACAGCTACCTCAAAACCCAAGCCGCCGAAGAAGAAACCCACGCAACGCAGCCTGAAACCGCCGGCACCGCCCCAGCCGATGCAACGCAGCCTGAAAACGAAGCGCCCGCCGTTGCCGCCCCCCTGCCGGCACCGGTCAACGAAGCCGCCTCCAGCAACTACGTTCGCCCCAGCACCGCGCCCAACGGCGAGCCCTTCCCCAGCACATCAGGCTATGTGAAAAACTACCCCTACACCCGCAGCACCACCAAGCAGCTCACCATCTTCGTGGACAACATCCGCAACACCTCCGACGTATTCGCCGAGCTACACCAAGCCAACGCCCCCCAACCCCTGCGCACCTTCTTCATCGAAGAGCGCAGCCAGCTCCCGCTCACCGCGCTGGAAGCAGGCAGCTACACCATCCGCTATGTGCAGCTGGACACCGGCGAAACCGTTACCAGCGAAACCATCGCCCTATCCGACAGCCAAAAAGAAGCCACCGTTTATTTGCAGCGCGCCAAAGAATAGGCAGCCTGAAAACTGCATACGCCCTGCCGCACAACACAAAGGCAGCCTGAAAACGCATTCCACACGTTTTCAGGCTGCCTATTGTTGTTTACAGGATTACGCCACTTGCGCGTCAAACCCCGCATCGTCCACCGCTTCCGCCAACGCGGCGGGGTTGGTTTGAGCGGCATCGTATTCCACAACGGCTTTTGCGCCCGCCAAATCCACATCGGCGCGGCTCACGCCCGCAATGCCCGTTAACACGCGGGTTACGCTGTTCACGCAGCCGTTGCACGTCATGCCTTGAATGTTTAGGGTGGTGGTTGCCATGATTTATCCTTTCGCGGATGAGTTGGAAAGTGCGCAATATAACGGTTTACCCCGTGGTAAAGTCAAGGGGGAGGGCGTATGAGGGTTTATTTAGCCGCTTTTCCTAGCCACTGCACGCAGGGTTGAGACAACTTGCGAAGTGAAAACAGCATGAAAAGACGTTTTCAGGCTGCCTTTAATGCGAAAATAAAACAAATGAGGCAGCCTGAAAAAGGAATCTCGTATGAAAAAGAAAAAAATCAGCACGCATTACCTAGAACAATTTTTAAGCTGGTTTATGGAAGCCATGCACCCCGATTTGGCGCAATTTGAAGGGCTCAATCTGGCTAATCGCGCCAGCGTGCGGCAACTGGTCAATGGCTATTTAAAACCGCGCTTTGATGAGCTTTCGCCCGGCGGGCAATTTCGCGTGAAAGAAAGTTTGCGCTACGGCGTGGCGATGTGGTCGGAAGCAACATTGCAAAATTGCTTCCCGCAAACCAATTGCGCCTTCGCCTTGCCACGCGGCATCACAGCGCGGGAAATGTATCAGCAGATTTGGGCGGATTTGTTTCACGGCGAAGCGTGTGATGTAGGCGATTTGGCAACGTATGAAGCGCTGCCGTATGATGATTTTGTGATTAAAGCGTAACGGAGGCAGCCTGAAACCCCTCCCCCCATTTTCAGGCTGCCTTTATCCCTCAATTCATTTACAATCCGCCTGTTTTCAATAACCATTCTCAACCATCATGACCACACTCACCATCGGCAAAGACCCCGTGCAAATTACCCTCAGCGGGCACACCATGGGTTCGGACTACGCCGTCAAATACATCAACTGGGCAGACGGCACGCCCCAGCCCGCGCCCGAAACTCTCAAAGCCGCCATCGATGACCGCTTGCAGCAAGTCAACGACGAAATGTCCACCTACATCCCCAGCTCCCACATCAGCCGCATCAACCAACTGCGCGACACCGAAAGCCACACCCCCTGCCGCGCGACTTCGCCCATGTTTTTCAGGCTGCCCTACGCATCAACCGCATCACGCAAGGCGGGCTGGACGTTACCCTAGGCGCTCTGGTGAACGCATGGGGCTTCGGGCCCGAACCGCGCGGCGCATTACCCGACGCAGAAGAAACCGCCCGCCGCGCCGCCTCCGTGGGCATGGATAAATTTGAACTGCAACAGCAAGGCGATGCAACGCTGCTGCGCAAAAAACACCCCAATTTGTATCTGGATTTATCGTCCATCGCCAAAGGCTTTGGCGTGAATGCCGTGGCGCAAGTGTTGGAAGACGCAGGCATCCCCGATTATTTGGTGGAAATCGGCGGCGAAATCCGCAGCGCAGGCAAAAGCCCCGCGGGCGAGCCGTGGCGCATCGCCATCGAACACCCCGAGCCGCCGCACCATCCGCATCTAATCATCGCCCTGCCGCATCACGGCTTGGCAACATCGGGCGGCTACCGCAATTTCCGCCAAGACGAAAACGGCAACACGCACACGCATTTAATCAACCCCCGCACGCTGCAACCCGTGCACAACAGCATCGCCTCGCTGTCGGTAATTGCCCGCACCAGCATGGAGGCAGACGGCTTGGCAACGGGCCTGACCACATTGGGCGCGGCAGACGCATTGGCTTTGGCGCGGCAAGAGCATTTGGCCGTTTGCATCATTGAGCGGCGGGACGGCGCGCTGCACGCGGCCTACACAGACGAATTCGCAGCGTTTATCCAGCCAAAATAAACACTTACCCCATCAGCCCTGCCAACGCGCAGGGCTTTTTGTTGCGCCAATTCCACACTAAAACAAATAAAAACAATTTCTATTTAACAACTTAACGATTGTGCGAATAATTTTCATTTGTTGTAAAGAAATGATAATTTATAATGCGCGCCGTTTTTATTAACGCCAATAACCTTTTATTTAATAAGGAAATATATGAGTAACACCAAAAAATTCAGCCAGAAGGCATTGGTGTTGCACACTGCTGCGGCACTTTTTGCTATGTCTACCCACGCCGCACCTTACCAGCAAGGTTCCAGCGCCATCGCCACCGTTGATGCGGGCTAGCGCGTGGAGAAAATCACCGACATCACCGCCGCGAAAAAGCGCGACGGCTCCATCAACAAAAAACCCGCTGTCGGCTCATCCGAAACCGATTTCAACCGCGCCGGCAATCCCGTGCGGATTATCTGGTATGGCAACCCGAAAGATAACGACAGCAAAATCGCGCAAACCGGCGCGCTGAACAACGGCTTTATCCACGGCAAAGTGAACGTGGAAGCCACCCGCACCACCAGCAAAAGCGAAAAAGGCTCAACCATTGATGCCAACGGCATGGCAAACGCGATTGACGCTTTGGGCTGGACACCGCACACCAACCCCAACAGCGTGGAATATTCGCTCACCGACGGCATTGTGAACAACGGCATCGCCGAGGGTGAAGCCAAGCTGCAAGGCGGCTTGGGCGGCGTGCACGGCAAAGTGCAAAGTTTTGCCACCGCCAACGGCATTTCGCTGGCCGCCATCACCGATTTCGGCAAAGACAGCATCGGCGGCGCAAGCGGCGCGTCAGGCAGCAAATCATCCGGCAGCGCAGCCATCAACAATAACAACGACGACGAGCTGGACGACGACGATTTGGACGATTTGCTGATTGACGACGGCAGCACGCCCCGTCCGCCCAAAGACACCAGCCAAACCGATATGTATGACAAAGACCTGAATGTGCGCATCGCCAAAGTGGAAAACACCGGCACGCTTTCAGGCAGCCTGAACGCGCAGGCGTTCCAAGGCATTAAAAACCGCCAGCCGAATAAATTCGTGCCCATGTTCTACGGTGTAACGCCCGTTGCCTCGGGCAACGGCGTGTCGCTGGCAACTTATGTGGATACGCCCGACCGCTACACCTTCTCGCAAGAGAAAGAAAACACGCTGTATATGGGCAGCCTGAAAAACAGCGGCGACATCAGCGGCGAAGCAGAAGTGCGCGGCGGCGCGAACGTAACGCACACCTACACCAAAACCAAAGCCGTGGGCAACGGCGTGTCGCTGATGGCAGACTCGGGCCGCAACGCCAAACACGGCACCACCGTTACCTTGGGCGCGGTAGAAAACAGCGGACGCATTTCAGGCAGCCTGAAACAGGTTTCTGGCAACACGTCCAGCAACAATTCCGTGTCCATCCAAGGCACCGCCGAAGCCCTATCCAGCGGCAACGGCATTTCGGTGTTGGCGTATGCCGAAAACGCGCAAATCCCCAAAATCTACGCCTCTTTGGGCGAAGCCAACGGCAACACCATCACCGGCTTGAACAACACAGGACGCATTTCGGGCGAAGCCCACATTCGCGCGGGCGACGGCGCGGGCGACCGCAGCATCAATATCGCCGCCACAGGCAACGGCGTGTCGCTGCACAACAACCGCAAAGTATCCGGCCCTGTTAGCTGGTCGGGCTGGGGTCAAAAACCACTTGCCACCCAGCTGCGCCTGTATGGCGTGAACAACATGGGCATGATTACCGGCAATCTGGAAGCGCAACCCGGCGTGTTATACAACGCCGCCAAACGCGGCACGGCAATCCCCGATATGCCCGTGGTGCCGCTGTTGACCGACAAAGACAACGTGCAATTAACCGACAAAGGCAACACCACCCCCGCCAAACCCGATAACGCGCAAAACAGCGGCTACGGCGGCATTTTGAACAGCAACAACCACCGCGCAGGCTTGGATGTGCGCGGCAGCGGCAGCGGCATTTCCGTGTTCAGCTCCAACGGTCATATTTGGGATTTGGAAGCCAGAAAACCGGACGAATTGCCACAACAGCTCGGCACGGTTTACAACCAAGGCGTGGTGAGCGGTTACGCCAAAATTTACCACGGCTATGAAAACGACAGCGGATACAGCAACGGCTACAACGTGGTCGGCGCGGGCACAGGCATCTTCACCGATACCAAACTGTCGCACAGCATCACCAACACAGGGGTGATTTCAGGCAGCCACGCCGCGATTCTGACCCCGGGCGGCAAAAACGATGCGTATAGCTACCGCAACCCGTTGCCGGTGCATACTTACGGCACCGACAAGCTGAAAAACTACGGCTTGATGGCGGGCACCCTGATTGCAGGCGTGTACCGCTCCGAAGGCGGCAACAGCCAAACGCCGACTTATGGCTATTTCGATTCATCACTGGTAACGCAATACAACCAAAAAGACCCGCTGGAAAACTTGGGCACCAAGGTTTACCTGAACCGCGGTTACGACTATCAGGAAATTGAAGTGGCAGACCCATGGCTGGTCAGCGGCAAACGCAAAAAACTCGTCCCCGTCCGCAACGGCAAAGAAGAGCTGATTGAACACGTTGAAGTGGGCGCGGGCGGCAAAGTGTCCATTCCCGCCGACGGCCATACCAAAGAGTTTGACATTATCAACGGCGCAGTAGATGCCTCAGGCAAAGACAGCAGCTACACCGCAACGGGCGATTTGGCAGGCAAAATCGTCAACGGCGCGGGCGTGGATAAAGGCGCGTTGGTGGCAGAGCAAAACATCAAGCTGGACAACAGCATTGTGAACGGCTATGCCCATGCGCTGTATCTGGCGGACGGCGCAACCGTGAACGCCAACGACACCACGTTCAACGCCAACGGCTTCCGCGTTAACCGCAACATCAACCCCTTGGCGGTGCGCGGCGATACGGGCAAAAACGTGCTGGATATTTCAGGCAGCAGCGTTATCAACGGCAACATGAACTTTGGCGACGGCGACGACAGCCTGACGATTGCCGACGAACACGTTCGCATGAACGGCCGCACCGTTGATTTGGGCGCGGGCAAAAACACGTTTAACTTGGGTCGCGCTAACAACGCAGGCCGCTCTAACCGCGGCAAACGGGAAACCCCGGCGGGAGCGATTGTGGTGAATTACGATGTGCTGGGCGCGACCAATGTAAACGTGAACCGCAATGCGCTGATTGCGTCTGACGTGAACATGCGCGACACCAACAAACTGGCGGTGGCAAACAATGCGCAGCTGACCTACCAAGCAGACGGCGAAACGCAACACGCGCTGTACAACGCCAACGGCGGCACGCTCACGCTGGATGTGCAAGGCAAAGTGCAAGTGGCTTCGTCGGGCCGCAGCGACACGCCGAGCAAATTGAGCTTTGGCCGCGATGTGGACGACGGTTTGTCGGAAGACCCCAACGCGCCCGCCACCACCAGCCCCAATATGGTGAGCAGCGATGTGCGTAACCCCAACCCTGTGATTGAGCGTTTGATTCGCAAACCTGCGACACCTACGCCCACTCCGACACCTACTCCAACACCTACTCCAACACCTACTCCAACACCTACTCCAACACCAACGCCGACACCAACGCCGACACCTGTTCCCGTTGTGCCTACCCCAACGCCAACCCCCACTCCAACGCCCACACCCGTTCCGCAGCCATCACAAACTGCGTTTGACCGCGTGAACGCGCTGGCAGACATCAGCGCGTACAGAGATGCGTTCAACAGCGCGGACAACGCGGCGTTAAAAGGCAAAGACCAGTTTGCCAACACCGTGGCGCAAGGCACGGCGCAAACGCAAGCCTTGGCAATCCGCGATTACTTGGTGCAAGCCGTAGACAAAAACATCTACGGCGCGGTGCCTGCCGCCGCCTTGGCAAACCACCAAGACACGCGCAGCGAAGTGTTGGACAACAACGCGCGCCTGCTGCCGCGCGGCACGGTGTATACCAGCGTGTCCGGTCGCGCCACGCAAAACAACGCGTTAAACGGCATTGCCGACCACGCGCATGATACCACCTTGGGCGCAGGCGTAAGCTACGGCGTTACCGACAGCTTCACCGTTGGCGCAGCCGTGAGCGGCGGCCGTGAAAAATTGGACGGCGAGCTCAACAGCAAGCTCAAAGGCAACGCGGTGTTCGGCAGCGTGTTCGCAGTGAAAGGCTTTGGCGATTTCACGCTCACAGGCGGCGCGGCTTATGGCAGAAGCAGCCTGAAAGGCAGCCGCAACATCAGCAACGGCTATGACAGCGGCTCATACGATGCGCGTATCAAACCCTCGGTTGCCAGCGTGTTTGCCGAAGGAAAATACGCCTTCCGCTTGAACGACGCGATTAGCTACGAACCCAAAGTGATGCTGGCATACAACCGCGTGCGCACCGACAGCGTGTCTGAAAACGGCGTGGGCGGCCTGCAAGTGTCCGGCCGCAGCTTCAACACCGTTGATGCGGGCATCGGCCAAGATTTGCGCTTCACCCACCAGCTGCCGGCGGGCAAATTGTCTGCCAAAGTGTCGCTAGACTACATCCACACCTCCGGTCAGAAAGACTTGACCGCACGCTTTAACGGCGCGCAAAACGGCTTTGCGATTCGCACCGCGAAAAACAAATCCACCGTGCGCGCGGGCGTGGGCGCGGAATACGAATCGGTGGGCGGCTTGGTGCTTCGCGCCGGTCTTGCCGACAGCATCCGCAAATCGCGCAGCGACTGGCAAGCCAACTTCGGCGTGGGCTTGAAGTTCTAACCACAACCGTCAGCCGATAAACAAGGCAGCCTGAAAATGGATTTCTCCGTTTTCAGGCTGCCTTTTTATATCGTAAAAACAAGCTGTCGTTTACCGGCAGACCGGGCAGGATGCCCGACCTGCTTAGGTTGCAACCTTTGCCAAGCCCCAACGGCAGCCTGAAATCCAAATCAGCCGCCGACGCGCCATCGTTTGCAGGCTTTGCAAAGATTTCCAACAAGCGGCAGCCTGAAAAACAAAAACCGTTTGCGGTCGCGCCAAACGGTTTTCTGTCGGATGGATGGGGTTTCAGGCTGCCCTGCCCTATGCGGCTTTCAGGTCATACAGGCGGGCGATGCCTTCGCGATTATGCTGATTGGGGCAGCGGCGAAACACGGCGGCGGCTTCTTTATATTGCCGTTTTGATGTCTTCCATATCAGGTTTCCTGAACCCAAGGCAGCCTGAAAACGGGCAAAGCAGGTTTCAGGCTGCCTTTCTTTGGCTGGGCGCAAATGTTATTTCGCTTTGCCCGCGGGTTCTTTCGCGCTCAAATCGGCGGCTTCGTTGAGCAAATCGACAAATTCGTTCACCGTGCCGTATTCGTCTTTTTTAACGGTTCGGGCAAGGGCGATGATGTCTTGCCAGCCCATTTTGCCGTTGTATTGGCCGCCGTGCAGCTGTTGCCCGTAGGCGGCCGCGGCAACGGCAAGGCGCGTGGCGGAAGAGGCTTGGGCGAGGGGCTGGCTTTGCGCGGCAACGGGCTGTTGCAGCAGGATGCTGTGTTTGCCGTTGGGGTTTTTATAGCGCAGCTTCACGAATGCGTATTCTTTCAGGCTGCCCGAACGGGGCGGGGCGGCTTGGTAGCGCGATTCGTCGAGCCAGCCTTGTTTGCCGGCGGGGACGATTTCGTAAAGGGCGGTTACGCTGTGCCCTGCGCCGATGTCGCCCGCGTCCACTTTGTCGTTGTTGAAGTCTTCTTGTTTGAGCATGCGGTTTTCATAGCCCACCAAGCGGTATTCTTTCACGGTGGCGGGGTTGAATTCCACTTGGATTTTCACGTCTTGGGCAACGGTGGCCAGGGTGGACGAGAGCTGGCGCTGCAACACTTTTTTGGCTTCGGTTTCGTTGTCGATGTAGCTGTAATTGCCGTCGCCCGCATCGGCAAGCTGTTCCATCAGCTGCTCGTTGTAATTGCCCGTGCCAAAGCCCAGCGTGGTGAGCGAGATGCCTGCCTTGCGTTTTTCGGCAACGGTGTCTTTCAGAGTGTTGAAATCGGTGATGCCGACGTTGAAATCGCCGTCGGTTGCCAGCAGGATGCGGTTGATGCCGTTTTTAATGTAGGCTTTTTGCGCTTGGACGTATGCCATTTGCAGGGCTTGTTCGCCCGCGGTTGAGCCGCCTGTTTCCAGTTGGTTGATGGCTTGCAGGATGGTGTCTTTGTCTTTGCCCGATGTGGGCGGTAGCACCAGTTTTTCGTTGCTGGCATAGGTAATCAGGGTAACTTTGTCTTCGGCGCGCAGGCGCTTGGTCAGGATGCGCAGTGTTTTTTTCACCAGCGGCAGCTTGTCTTGCGCCTGCATGCTGCCTGAAACATCCACCAGAAACACCAGGTTGGCGGGCGGCAATGCGCTGCTGCGGATTTCTTTGGCTTTGATGGCGATTTTGACGAGCTTGGCATCGGCTTGCCACGGCGAATCGATGGTTTCGGTGTACACGGCAAAGGGTTTGCCGTCGGCAGGCGGGGCGTAGCCGTAGTCAAAATAGTTAATCAGCTCTTCAATCCGCACGGCATGGGCGGGCGGCAGGCGGTTGTCGTTTAAAAAGCGGCGCGCGTTGGCATAGCTGCCGGTGTCTACATCGATGCTGAATGTGGACACGGGGTTTGAAGCAACGGCTTGCACGGGGTTGGGTTCAATCTTGCCGTATTTTTCGGTGTTTTGCGGCAGGCTCGGGGCGGGCGCGATGCGGGCGGTTTTTTCCAGCGCGGCATAGGCGGGCGCGCCTGCGTATTCTTTCACCGCGGCGGCATTGCTGCGTTCAAACATGATGAATTTGTCGGCGGGGGTTTCGTATGAAATGGCGGGGCGCGCGGCGGTTTTGTGCGCGGCGGGCGGATGCGTGCCGCAGGCGGTGAGCAGCAGGGCGGCAGCGATGTTCAGGCTGATAAGCGTGCGTTTCATGATGGGAACTCCATGGTAAAAAAAGGGGGGCGGCAGCCTGAAACGGGATGGGGTTTTCAGGCTGCATTTTGTCGGGTTTTGCAACCCAACCTACGCTTGCTTTTGAGTTCGGAAACTGCGTGCGTCGCAGGGCGACATAAATTCTGGTTATGCACCAGGATACATTGATAACCAACGCAATAGGTGTGGTAATCCTCGACCTCAATGTTGTAGACCGTGGTGCGGTAGCGGCGGTAATGCCGTTGTCCGTCCTCATCCACATACAGCAGGTTCTCGTCGTTCGGCATATCCATCAAATCCCATGTCGGACTATGCCGCGATTCTTCATTCAGCACCATATCATAATTTTCTCCCTGATCCGACTGCTCCCAGCCGTAAGCCAGATTGGTCTGCTGTATCCAAGCCTGGTCGGTATCGCGGTAGGCATACAGCGGGCGGTAATCCTCCACCACGCAATAATCGTTTTCAAGACCCAGAACTACATCGCCGCGCTCAAGCTGGTCGGCGCGCTTCCACACCGGCTGTTCGTACAGCC
>CAUQDE010000030.1:0-10645 GCA_963516425.1 uncultured Kingella sp. | reverse complement strand
TGGCGTTGTTCACCAATGCGGTATCGGGCGCGGCAATGCGGGTCAGTGCCGCCAGTTCGCCGAAGTGGTTCATGCCCATTTCAATCACGGCATAGCGGTGGTGTTCGCGCAAATTCAGCAGAGTGAGCGGCAGGCCGATGTGGTTGTTGAAATTGCCCGCCGTTGCCAACACGGCATCCGCGCCGTGCGCCGTGCGCAAAATGGTTGCCAGCATTTCTTTCACCGTGGTTTTGCCGCTAGACCCCGTGATACCGTACACAAACGGGTTGAGCTGCTTGCGCCATGCGGCGGCGAGCGTTTGCAGCGCGACAAGGGTATCGTCCACTTTGAGGCAGCCTGAAAACGAGGCGCAGTCGCCGCGCGAAACAACGGCGGTTGCGCCTTTGGCTAACACTTCGGGCACAAAATCGTGCGCGTCGTGGTTCTCGCCGACTAGGGCGAAGAATAGGTCGCCCTGCTGGGCGGTGCGGCTATCGGTGGTGATTTGGTTGATGGGGCTGTCTGTGGCGATTTCAGGCAGCCTGAAAACGCGGCGGACGAAGTTTTGGGTGAGTGCGGTCATGGTTTTGCTCTATAAAATATGGCTTATGGTTGTCGTATCATTTTTTGGATGGCTTCTGGCGATATAAAAATAGAAACACGGTGGCGTAGCTGGCGGCTGCCAAGTGTGCTTGCTCCCGAAATAGGCGTGCCATCTTTCTGCAAAAAAAATAACTTGCGGGATGGGATTAGGCGCTTTTTTCGTTTCCAACCATCGCCATTTTCGCCAGCCTTTATTCGTTAATTCCAGCATACCCAGCCGATGGTCGTGGAGTAGCGCATCATCCATCACCACTTCATCATCAATGATTAACGACTTCATATCATCCGAAGTGAGGCGCGAGGGTTGATGCACCCACGCTGGATAATTTCTCATGCCTTTTTGTCGCTTAATCTGTATTTCACGCACCGTCCGCAGCGACCAGCCCGATAACGTTATTTCATGGTCTTCGCTGGGTATTGCTAACGCAAAAGCAATTTCTTGCCGCGCAATAGCTTCTTTGAATTTGGGAATGGTATCTGACATGATGGTTAATCTGAGCCTACCGCCATCTATGCGGTCAATCACACGTGCTCCTAACCACAAGTCATTTGTTTTTTGATTAAATGTCAAAAGATACGCATTGTGTTTAATTGCCTCAGCCGTCATTTTGCTCAATCTTTGCCCACCCTGCTTGGAAAACGTCATATCCAAATGCCCATCTTCAAGCATCTCATCCAACCTTGGCGACATAGCAAGCACATCGCTTTTATCCAAAACCCAAAACGGTTCTTTCACCCACCACTTGCTCGCCTCGCCCTTGCCTATTGCAGCGGAATAACGCGGCAATCGCAACGTAATCGACTGATAATCGCGCTCCTGCCCGCGCGGAATATCTGCTTGCTCCAACACAATTCCCGCAATTTGGAAATTTAAATTTTCCGCAGGAAGGGTTATTTGCTCCGCCAAGGTGTATTTCATCGCGCACACCAGTAAAACCGTTGTGAGGAAAAATTTTTTCAACATACTTTAATTCTCTTTTCAGGCTGCCTCATCGCTCACGGCACAATTACCGTAAACACATACGCCGCCAAATTCACCAGCAACACAATGCCATACAGCATATTAGATTTGCCATAGTGCAGCGACAGCATCACGGTAAACGTGCTCAACCCGAGCAGCAGCATGGATTTGGCATCCAAGCCCAGCACCACGTCAATATCGTAAATCAGGCACACTAACGCCACGGCGGGAATGGTGAGCCCGATGCTGGCAAGGGCAGAGCCCAACGCCAGATTGATGCTGGTTTGCAA
Organism: uncultured Kingella sp.; assembly: GCA_963516425.1. Lineage (GTDB taxonomy): Bacteria > Pseudomonadota > Gammaproteobacteria > Burkholderiales > Neisseriaceae > Kingella_B. The sequence goes on along the minus strand of CAUQDE010000030.1, from coordinate 8,812 downwards.
ACGATTGCGGCGGGCGGCGGTGAGCGCGGCGAGGCTTTCGGGCATCAGCACCACGGCGGCAATGATCACACCCACCAGCGCCTTGGGCGCGCCCCACGACACCACCATGCTTTCAATGGCGGGCGACAGGGCTTTTGCCAACGCAATCACCACGCCCAAACACACCACCAAGCACACCAAGCTGGCGAGCGCGATTTGGGTGGGCGGCGGCTCGGCATGGTGGCTGGGGTCTTCATCGTCTGCCAAAAAATAATCGCGGTGGCGCACGGTTTGGGTCAGGATGAAGGAAAAATACAGCACAAAAGACGCAACGGCGGTAAACAGCAACTGCGCCGTGTTGTAGCTGCCCGATGGCGTGCTGGTGGTGAAATTGGGCAGCACCAACGTGAGCACCAAAATGGAAATCAGCGTTACCAGCGCGGTACTCACCGATTTTTTATTGAAAAATTGCTCGCGGTGTTTCAAGCCGCCAATCAGCAGGCACACGCCTAATAATCCCGTTAAAATCAACATGATGGCAGCAAACACAGTATCGCGCGCCAAATAGGCGGCGTTGCTGCCCCCGCCCATCATCATGGACACAATCAGCCCCACTTCCAGCACGGTAATCGCCAGCGCCAGAATAATCGTGCCAAACGGTTCGCCCACTTTATGCGCCACCACTTCGGCGTGATGCACGGCGGATAACACGCTGCCAATCAGCATCGCGCCGCCAATCAACTGCAACGGCGCGCTGCCTTTGATGCCGATGAAATACACCAGCCATGCGGCAATAGGCAGGGCGATAGACCAGATGGGGAGGGGGTTGTGGGTGGGTTTTGTCATGTTGGGATTGGGAATAAGGTTGGGTTTGGGGTTTTCAGGCTGCCTATTGCACGCGAACGGTTATCGGCGGGTCTTGGGGCAGTTTATTAACGCGGTCTAAATTAGTGCCGTCGGGTTTATCGGGTTGTGTGCCGAAAAAGTCGTAGCCGGCGGTGGGCAGTTCGGCGGCTTGAATGCCCGTCCATTGGCTGAACCCTTTGAGGAAATTGAACGCGCTGCGTTGCACTTTGATGACTTTGTGTTCGGTGTCGTCCGACGACAGTTTGGCAAAGGGCACGGCGTAGGACTGGTAGGTATCGCCGCCGTGGGTAAGCGATTGCTCTGCGCCGTTGCCAACGTGTTTTAAGCCATGGTCGGAAAAATAAATCAGCGAATAGCTTTCGCCTTTTTCTTTCAACATATCAACCATGTCCTCTAACAGCTTGTCGGTTTCCTTGATGGTGCTCACGTAGCAAGACAGCGATGGGCTATCTAGCTTGAATGCAACAGGGTTGCTTAGCCGATCGCAAAAATTAACGTGTGAACCCATGATGTGTACCACAATAAGGCGCGGGCGCGATTCGGGCTTGGCGAGCACTTTTTTAAATTCAGGAAGAAGGCGCGTGTCGCTAATTAACAAACTTTTTTGATAATCACCGTGTTGCGTATAGTATTGATGTTCACCTTGAAAAGCGAAAATAGAAATATCGCGCACAAAAAAACCAGACATACCTTGATTAGATAACCAACTGGTCGCAAAACCCGCCTTGCGTGCTAAGGTAACAATGCTGTCATTGATTTTACCAGGCAAACTCACCGTAGCAGGTATGGAAGCCATGGTCATTTCCGCAGCAGAAATATAACCATCAATAAACAAACCATTGGTTTTACTAAAAAAAGGCGTATCATCCATAGGAAAACCATACACATTCATATAATCTGCACGCGCACTTTCTCCAAGTACCACCACATAATTTTTATATTTACTATTCACAGACAGAATATGCCAATCCGCTGGTTTTTTTGCTTGGTTTGCTAATTCTTGTTTTTTCGTCCAATAAATTTTAGGTGCAGCAATGGCATCCACATAAAAACCAATAATCGGGATGGGAATGGCTGTTTCATCATCTTGCAAACTGCCACCGCTTAAAAATGTGCCTGTAATCGGTGCAACAAGCATTACCAGCAATGCGATAACCACATATTGTTTTACTTTTTTACGCCAGCTAGGAGCAGCCTGAAAAAGCGACTTGGTTTGTCGCCACACCCATAAACTGCCGAGCAAAAATGCTATTTGCATCACATAGATTTTGATGGGTATAGAGGCTAAAAATTCTCCTGCTTCATTGGGGTCGGTTTCCAACAAAGAACCCACCACTTTAAATGTGGGTGCGCCATGTAAAAAACCTGTGGAGAAATACAGCGTCATGGTTAGCGCAAAAAACAGAAAAATTCGTGAAGCCCAACGCGGTGAAATAAAAGCGCACGCAAGCAGAAAAGTAGTCGTTCCAAGCGTGCCAACCACCACATCACGCGCAACTTGTAAATAGCCAAAACCATAACCCGCCGCAAAACAAGACACAAAACTAAACACCAATAAAATCAAAATTTTTACTGCAATACTACGGTCAAATTTGATAGTGGTTAATTCTTCAGTATTACTCATTTTCGTTCTCCTTAAATCTACCATTGCGCCAAGGCATCTTGCGCCACTTCAAAATCAGAGAAATGATGTTTCACTCCTTGAACATCCTGATACGTCTCATGCCCCTTGCCGGCAATCAGTACAATATCATGCACTTGCGCTTGGGCGATGGTTTGTTCAATCGCGGCTTTGCGGTCGGCTTCTACCAGCGCGGGCTGTGGCACGGCGGGCAGAATGTCGGCGATGATGGCTGGGGGGGATTCGGTGCGCGGGTTGTCGCTGGTTACGACCACGCGGTCGGCAAATTGGCTGGCGACTGCGCCCATCAGCGGGCGTTTGCCGCGGTCGCGGTCGCCGCCGCAGCCGAATACGCACCATAGCTGGCTTTCAGGCTGCTGGATTTCGCGCAGGGTGGTGAGGGCTTTTTCCAGCGCATCGGGCGTGTGGGCGTAATCCACCACCACCAGCGGTTTGTTGGGCTGGATAATGCAGTCCATGCGCCCTGTGGCGGGGCGGATGCGCGAGAGCGCGGTTAAGGCAGCCTGAAAATCGTAGCCTGTGGCGCACAGCACGCCGAGCGCGGCGGCAAAATTTTGCGCGTTAAACCGCCCGAGCAGTTGCGTTTGCGCGCTGCCGTTGCCCCACGGCGTGGCTAGGCTGATACTCATGCCTTGGTGGCTGGCGGCAAAATGGGTGATGCGGATGTCGGCTTGGTCGTTGAAACCGTAGGTATAGACTTTCAGGCTGCCGCTGTGTTGTTTGAGCTCGGCGGCGAGTGCTGCGCCAAATGCGTCGTCGCTGTTGATGATGGCGTTTTGCAGGCCTTGCCAGTAGAACAGCCGCGCTTTGGCTGCGCCGTATTCCGCCATGCTGCCGTGGTAGTCCAAATGGTCGCGCGTCAGGTTGGTGAACACGGCGGTGTGAAAGGGCACGCCGTTCACGCGGTATTGCGCCAAGCCGTGGCTGGATACTTCCATGGCGATGTGTTTTGCGCCTTGCTGTTTAAATTGATGAATCAGCGTTTGCACGGCAACGGGGTCGGGCGTGGTGTGCGTGGTGGCTTGCAATTCGCCGAAAAAGCCGTTGCCCACCGTGCCGATGATGGCGCAGCTTGGGGCTTGTTCCAAATTATCTATCGCTTGGGCAAGCCATTGGGTGATGGAGGTTTTGCCGTTGGTGCCTGTTACGCCGATGATTTTCAGGCTGCCCGAAAGGTTGCCATAGGCTTGCGCCGCCACCATACCCGCGCGTTGTTTTAACTCGCTGATGCCTTGGTTGGGCACGCGCCATTGGGGCTGCCATTGAAACGCGCCGTCGTCGTCCCAATACACGAAACTTGCGCCGCGGGCGATGGCATCGGCGATGTAGTTTCTGCCGTCGGCATATTCGCCCTGGCAGGCGATGAAGACATCACCGGGCTGGATTTTGCGGCTGTCGGCGTGCAGCGTTTGGCAGCCTGAAACGGTGTGTTGCAAGGCGGGAAGGACGGGTTGGGCGGGAGCGGCTTTTTGGCTGAACATGGTAAATCTCTACGGAACAAAATGGTTTTCAGGCTGCCTGCGAACGGCGTTGGCGAATGCACGCATTCATCGCGGTGACACACAAGGCAGCCTGAAAAGCCTGCTGAATGCGGGCGCAACCGTTTTCAGGCTGCCGATTAACAAAAAAACCTTTGCCGCACCCAAAGTGCCGCAAAGGTCGTTGCATGGGGCTATCGTTTTTTGGCAACGTTGGCTGCGGGTTCGGCGTTCACATAAGTGGGTTTCACGCCTAATTTTTTCAGCCCGCCCGCCATAATCTCGCGGAACGCAGGCCCCGCCACCGTGCCGCCGTAATAGCCTTTACCGCGCGGCTCGTCGATGCTCACCGCCACAATCAAGCGCGGATTTTGCGCGGGCGCGAAGCCCACGAAGCTGGCGCGGTATTTATCGGCATAACCGCCTGCGCTGGCTTTGCGCGCCGTGCCTGTTTTGGCGGCGACATCATAGCCCGGCACTGCGCCGTCTTGCCCCGTGCCGCCCTTGCGCGTGATGCTCACCATCATTTCGCGCATTTGTTTGGCGGTTTCGGGTTTGATGACTTGCGTGCCTTTGGGCGTTTGCGTTTGCTTGTAGATGGTGGCGGGCATCAATTTACCGCCTGCGGTGAAAATGGTGTAGCCCTGCGCCATTTGCAGCAAGTTCGCGGTAATCGCGTAGCCGTAAGACATCACGGCGCGATCCAGTTTGCTCCATTTGTCGGCGGGTTTAATCGCTTTGTTTTGCTCGCCGCTTACGCCCGAGCCTGTTTTGCGCCCAAAGCCCACATCGGAAAAATGCTGATACAAACTTTGGTTGTCATACAGCGCGGCGATGTGGCTGGTGCCCACGTTAGACGATTTTTGCAAAATGCCTTGCGTGGTGAGCGAAGGGTAATCGTGCGTATCGCGGATGGTTTTATCGCCAATCGTATAAGGGCGCGTGTTGAAGGTGCTGTTGCGCCCGATTTTGCCGTCATCCAAGGCTTTGGCGATGATAAAAGGCTTCATCACCGAACCGGGCTCCATCGTTTCGCTCACGGCGAAGTTGCGCAGGCTGGTGGCGGGGTATTCCTGGTAATAATTGGCATCGTAATCGGGCAGGCTGGTCATCGCCAAAATCTCGCCCGTTTGCGCATCCAAAACCACCGCACCGCCCGCTTTGGCGTTAAAGTTTTTCAGCGTTGCCGCCAGTTGGTCGTGCGCCAAACGCTGCAAATCTTGGTCAACCGATAGCACCAAAGTTTCGCCCGATTTGGCTGCCGCGTTGTCGGGCGAATCAATCAATTCCACAATATTGTTATGGCGGTCGCGTAGCACCACTTGCCGCCCATCTTCGCCTGTTAAACGCTGGTTTGCCGCGCGTTCCAAGCCTTCCAAGCCTTCGCCTTTGTCGTTGGCAAAGCCCACAATATGCGAAAACAAATTGCCTGTGGGATAGGCGCGTTCGGTGCGCTCTTCAAACCGCAAAGATGGAATATTCAACGCTTTGAGCGCGTCGGCTTCTTCCAGCGAAAGCTCGGTTTTAAACTGCACATATTGGCTAGAACGGTCTTGCAATTTTTGGCGCACTTCGCTTTCAGGCAGCTTCAAAATCGCCGCCAGCTTGGCAAACTGTTCATTGCTGATGGCGTTCCAGTTAATCTCATCGCCTTGGCGTTTGGGCGCGTAAATCGCTTTGGGGTTAAACGTCGCCACTTTCAAATAACGGCTCACCGCCAAAATCGCGCCGTTGCGGTCGGTAATCGTGCCACGCAGCGCAGGGCTTTTGATGCTGCGAACCACGCGGTTTTCGCTGAATTTGCTCAACTCGCTATGATGCTGCGCTTGCACGCGAAAGCTATGCCCCACCAACACGCAAAACGCACCGCCAATCGCCAGCATCAACCATGAAAGGCGTTTATTCCCCTCAACCACTTGGCGTTTGGTTTCTTCTTTTTTTGCCATGTATGGCTTAAATTCATTATGGATTAACATCGTTTTTTTCTTCTTACTACTTAATAACCAACAGCCACCGTATTCTCTGATGTGGGTGCGCTCATATTCATTTTTGCCGCAGCTCGCGCCACTTGTTTAGAATCAGACAACTTGCTTTGCTCGTAAACCAGCTCGGCATGGTCTTGATTCAATCTAATCTTTTCTTCCTGCCCTTTGCCGTAAAGGTGCGTTTGTCGCTTAATCCCCATGCGCAAATCGGTTACATACAACGCCGACAGCGTAACGGAAACCAGCAAAATAAAATTTAGTTTAGACATCTTTAACACCCATTAGGCAGCCTGAAAATCAAATTGCCCTGCCGTGCGCTCTGCCACACGAAGCACTGCAGAACGCGCACGCGGATTGGCAGCCACTTCCGCCGCGCTTGCCTTAATCGCCTTGCCGATTGCCAACAAAGGCGGCTGCGGCAAATCTGCATCGCGCACCATCGCCCATTTGGGCAACGGCGCATGAGTAGCATATTGACGGATAAACTGCTTCACCAGCCTATCTTCCAACGAATGAAACGCAATCACCGCCAATCGCCCACCCAAATTCAATCGTTCAACCGCTTGCGGCAAGACCGCTTGGATTTCGTCCAGCTCGCGGTTAATAAAGATGCGAATGGCTTGAAAGGTTCGCGTTGCAGGGTCTTGTCCTCGCTCACGAGTACGGACGCATTGCGCCGCGATTTTCGCCAACTTGCTGGTTGTATCAATGGGCGTTTCGCCTCGTTGCGCGACAATTGCACGCGCAATCGCGCGACTAAACCGCTCTTCACCATAATTCTTGATTACCTCGTTTATTTCTTCTTCGCCGGCAACCGCCAACCAATCGGCAGCCGATTGCCCGCGCGTGGTATCCATGCGCATATCCAGCGGCGCATCAAAGCGAAAGCTAAACCCGCGCGACGCATCGTCAATTTGCGGCGAAGAAATGCCCAAATCAAACAACGCGCCATCAATTTTTGCCACGCCCAGTTCATCTAAGGCAGCCTGAAAATGGGAAAAGCCGTTGTGTACCACGCTTACACGCGCATCTTGCGCCGCCAAATCTCGTGCCACCGCAATCGCTTGCGGGTCTTTGTCAAACACTACCAACCGCCCTTTTTCGCCCAGCTTAGACAAAATCAAACGTGAATGCCCGCCGCGCCCAAATGTGCCGTCCACATAAATACCGTTTTTTTGAATATTCAGCGCATCAACAGCTTCATTCAATAAAACGGTTATGTGTTGAAATGATTTAGGTTTTGCAGCTAAGTTCATAATTGTAAATCGGTTTGGCTTAAATCAAAATCCAGCTCATCGGGGTCAATAGACAAGGCTTTTTCGGTTTCTGCCATTTTTTGTTCCAAGCCCCAAAGTTCAAGACGATTCACACGCCCCACCAGCATCACATCTTTATCAAAATTCACCAAACGGCGCAGATTTTGCGGCAGCAACACGCGCCCCGCGCTATCCAATTCCAGCGTTTCTGCGTTGTGCAGCAGCAAATTTTGATAAAGCTGCAAATTGGGCTTGCCTTTTACGTTGAGCGACAACAATTGTTGCTCCACTTTCTCCCACTCGCCCTCGGGGTAAAACAGCAAGCGATCTCGGCTATCCAGCGTGGCAACGATGCGTTGCGTGTCAAAATCGCGCGACAGGGCATCACGAAACTTGGCTGGAATCGCCAATCGTCCTTTGTTATCAAGGGTTAATTCGTGTGAGCCGCGAAACATATTCAAAAATTGGGTTGGTTTGGATAATTTGGGAAAGTTTTACCACTTAGCACCACTTCCCCCCACATGGCTACACTATAAGCAAAAAACGGGCTTCGGTCAAACTGTCCAATTAGAATTAACCCTTTAAAAACAGATTAAAAACTCGTTTTTAAACGCATTTCAGGCAGCCTGAAAACGCATTCAAGCTGCCTGAAAAAACACGCAAAATTTTTTACCAATAAAAACAAAGCGCGTTCACAATCATATCGTTGCACGCGCCTAAACAAAGCCATTTATAATAGCTTTCCCGCTTCTCATTTTTACAAAACTTAACCTTATGAACTCAACACAAATCCCACATTTGGATAGCAATCAACAGCAAGCCAGCGATGCGCTCACGCAAATCATCGCTGCCGAGATTGCCCGGCAGGGCGCCATCCCGTTTTCGCGTTTTATGGAGCTGGCTCTTTATGCACCGCAATATGGTTATTACACGGGCGGGGCGCATAAAATTGGCGCAGCGGGCGATTTTGTTACCGCGCCCACGTTGTCGCCGTTGTTTGGGCAAACCTTGGCGCGGCAAATTGCGCCGCTGCTGCCGCAAACGGCGGGCAATGTGTATGAATTCGGCGCGGGCACGGGCGCGCTGGCGGCAACCTTGTTAAACGCGCTTTCAGGCTGCCTGAATGCTTATTATATTGTGGAGTTGTCGCCCGAATTGGCGGCGCGGCAACGCGAATACATCCAGCAACACGCGCCCGATTTAGCGCATAAAGTGAAGCACTTATCCGCCCTGCCCTGTTCTTTTGACGGCGTTATCCTGGGCAATGAGGTGTTGGATGCGATGCCGATTGAGCGCGTTTGTCGTCATGAAAACGGCGATTTTTCGCGCGTGTGTGTGGGCTATGAAGCGGGGCGGTTTGCGCTGCGTTATCAATCGTTGCTTGACCCCGACCTTTTTCAGGCTGCCTTAAATTATTTTCCCGACCCTGCTTTGCTGCCATACGCGGGCGACTACACCAGCGAGCTGCATCCCGCGCAACACGCTTTTATCCGCACGCTAGCGCAAAAGCTCACGCGCGGCGCGATGATTTGGCTGGATTACGGCTTTGACGCGGCGCAGTATTACCACCCCGAGCGCAGCGATGGCACGCTGATTGGGCATCAT
>CAUQDE010000029.1:0-10724 GCA_963516425.1 uncultured Kingella sp. | reverse complement strand
ATGCCGACAAGCCGACCTATGTGAAATTGCTGGGCTTGGATGCGGCACGCGATTACGCCGAGCAATTAGCCACCGACGCAATCAATGCGCTGGCTACCTTTGACGAACGCGCCACACGCCTGCGCGAGCTGGCAGCGTTCACCATAATGCGCAAGTTCTAACCGCATCTGCCGCCGCAGTAGAATGGCGTAAACAAAAGGCAGCCTGAAAACACTTTGCCAGCGCACGGCTTGCAAGCAAGCCGTAAGAAGCGCGGATTAGCTTTTCAGGCTGCCTATCTTTGCGCCCGCGTTTAGGCAGCCTGAAACCCAAAATGGAGCAGCGATGGCTCGTCGCCAAATAGCGCATTCAATAAAGCTGCATCGTTTAGCACAATGTCGGCGAGCCGCTGACGCTCCATCGGTTGTAGATATTACAAAGATGGCAGCCTGAAAAAACAAAACCGTTTGCTGTCCTGCCAAACGGTTTTTTGTTGAATAAATTGTTTTCAGGCTGCCTTATCGCGTTCATGCTGTTCTGCCATTTCTTCTAACTTCATCCGCTTATTGCGCCGCCGAATCAACACCACCCACACCGAAAAAAGCGTAGGCAACACCGTCCAAAACACCAAATAAATCAACACCCGCGCCAAGCCTTGCGGATACTGCGCGATGGAAAACATCAGGGTTACGAAAATATAGCCGATTAGGATGATGTGCCACATGGTTTACTCAAAAATTAAAGAATGAAAATTGTATTTGCCAAACTTTTGCTTTACTATTGTACTGTGTAATCATAACAAGGAAAACAAAATGAGCAGCATCAATTTCAATATTCGCATGGACGAAAGCCTGAAAGAGCGCGCCTTTCCCATTATTGAAAGCTATGGTTTAACGCCTGCGCAGGCGGTTAAGCTGTTTTTTAACCAAATTGCCAACACACGCAGCATCCCACTGTCGTTTAATTATGACAACCGCGTGCCCAACGAAGCAACGCGCCAAGCCATGTTGGAAGCGGTGGCGCGGCGTGCCAGCGGCGATATGGGCAAGGGCTATACCGATTTGAACGAGATGATGCGTGATATTCAGGAGTGGCAGGAGTGAGCCAGTTTCAGCTATTTGCGCTCAACTCGTTTAAACGCGATGCAAAAAAACGCCGGGAAGTTTTGTTAAGCCCAGCGTATGTGGAAGTGGCTTATTGCCTAATCAATGGCGTGCCGATGCCTGAAAAATATAAAGACCACGATTTAAAAGGCGATTGGGTTGGATTTCGGGAATGTCATATCCAGCCTGATATGTTGTTGATTTATGAGCGGGGTGATGACAATAAAATCCAACTGGTGCGATTGGGTTCACATGCCGAATTGTTTAGCTAGTGTTTACCGCCCGTGCGTGAGCCGCAAAACCGCGCCGTTTTGCTTGTTAATCACATGTTGGATGGCGCGGCTTTTGCCGTACACGTTGGCGATATGAACTTCGGCGGGTGCTTCGGCATGGGCGCGGGTTTGAACAAGGATGTGGCCGTTTTGGCTGAGGAGGTTGTGTTCGGGGGCGGCTTGGGCTGGGGTGGTCATAAGCAGGGCGATGAGGAAGGGGAGATGAAAGATTTGAGCGGCATGGTGTTCCTTTGCGATAACCGTTTTCAGGCTGCCTGTGGATTGTGCACAGGCAGCCTGAAAATCATTCTTTGTTGCCGTTTCGTTCGGCTAACTGCGCTTCCAGCGCCTTGATGCGCTCGTGCATTTCGTTCAGGTGGTTCAGGTGCACGGCGTTGCGCGTCCATTCGCGGAAGGTTTGCATCGGGTAGATGCTGGCGTAGTGCGTGCCGCTTTCTTTGATGCTGTGGGTAACGGATGTGCCGCCGCCGATGGTGGTTTTGTTGGCGATTTCAATATGCCCCACCGTGCCCACGCCGCCGCCGAGGATGCAGTAGTCGCCGATTTTCACGCTGCCTGAAATGCCGGTGCACGAGGCAATGACGGTGTGCGCGCCGATTTGGCAGTTGTGGGCGATTTGAATTAGGTTGTCGATTTTGGTGCCGCGCCCGATTGTGGTGTCGCTCATCGCACCGCGGTCTATGGTGGTGTTAGCGCCGATTTCCACATCGTCGCCCAGCGTAACCGCGCCCGTTTGCGGGATTTTGAGCCAATGGTCGCCCGCGAACGCCAGCCCGAAGCCGTCTGCGCCGATGATGCTGCCCGAATGGATTTCCACGCGCTCGCCCAGCGTGCAGCCGTGGTAAACGGTTACGTTGGGGTGCAGTACGACTTGGCTGCCGAGCGTGCAATTGTGTTCCACCACGCTGTTGGGCAGGATGCGGCATTGCTCGCCCAGCACGGTGCGTGCGCCGATGTACACATTGGCGCCGATTTCGCAGCTGGCGGGCACATGGGCGCTGGGGTCGATGACCGCGCTGGGATGGATGCCCGCTTGGGCAACGGGCGCGGGATGGAATAAGCGGGCGACTTGGGCAAAGTAGAGATAGGGGTCGGGCGCGACAATCAGGTTACGGTTGGGGAACAGCTCGGCGGCTTTTTGCGCGACGATGATGGCGCCCGCTTGGCTGTGTTCCACTTCGCTTTTGTATTTGGGGTTGGCGAGAAAGGTGATTTCATGCGCTTGGGCGCGGGCGGCGGGGGCGATGGCGGTGATGGCGATGTCGTTGCCGATAAGTTCGCCGCCGAGTTGGGCAGTAAGCTGGGAGAGGGTGAATTGGGTCATGGGAGCTCCTTGCGGGTGGGCTTGGCTGAATGGGGTTTCAGGCTGCCTTGTGCGTTTCAGAGGCAGCCTGAAAACGATAAACAACGGCATAAGTAGGGCGTCTATTCCATCATAACGCCAAAGGCAGCCTGAAATTCGTTTCACCGTTTTCAGGCTGCCTTTTGGGTTGTATTACTTCATTTCATCCAACAGTTTAATCACGCGGTCGGTGATGTCGTATTGCTGGGTAACAAACACCGCTTCTTGCACAATCAAATCGTATTTTTCTTTTTCGGCAATATTGCGGATAACCGTGTTGGCGTTGTTTTGCAGCGCGGCAAATTCTTCGTTGCGGCGCAGGTTGTATTCTTCGGCAAGGCGGGCGGAGGCGATGCGGTATTGTTTGCCTGTTTCCAGCAATTTGGCTTCGGCCTGCTGGCGCGCTTTGCTGCTGAGTTTGCCGCGCGTGAGCTGTTGTTTGAGCTGGATGCCTTGCCGTTGCAGGGCGTTGAGTTTTTGCTGCTGCGCGCCGAATTCTTTTTGCAGGGTGGCTTCAATGCGTTGCGCGGCTTGGGTTTCGGTGTAAACGCGCTCGGGGTTCACATAGCCAAACTTTTGCACGCGCTCGGCATGGGCGGGCAGGGCGATGAGGCAGCCTGAAAGCAGGGCGGTGGCGCATAGGGTTCGGATGGTTAGGGGTTTCATGTTGTTCGTCCTATTTTTGGTTTGTTTGCGATACGCGGTGGGATGGCGCGCGCGTAGGGATGAGTGTATTCATTGCGTGCGGATAAAGCAACCGCGCCAATCAATTTTCGGGCTGCCTATATGCCGCTTAAATCAATAAAAGCCCGTTGGCAGTTTGCAAATAACTGCCAACAGGCTTTTTGATTTTAGAACACCGTGCCCAGTTGGAATTGGAAGCGTTGCACTTGATCGCCCGTTTTTTTGTTGAGCGGCAAGGCGTAGCTCAATTTAATTGGGCCCACGGGAGAAATCCACGTTAAAGCCAAGCCTGTTGAATAGCGCAATTCTTCTTTAAAGCTGGATTTGTGGTTGCTGGTGTAAAAACCGTTGCTGCCGTATGGATTGCTGCGGCTGTATGCGAATCGGTTATAGATTTTGCCGTCCCACACGCTGCCGGCATCGGCAAACAGGCTCATGCGGATGCTTTTGCTGTCTTTCAGACCTGGGAACGGGAACAGCAATTCGGCATTGGCGTTTACGGCGAATTTGCCGCCGTATGCCTCGGTGTTCACCGAGCCGTCGTAAGGATCGATGTCATACACTTTGGGGCCGAGCGTGCCTGTTTCGTAGCCGCGCACCGAGCCCAAACCACCGCCCGATTGGGTGTACATAAACGGGATTTCTTTGGTTTTGCCGTAGCTGCCGCTGTATCCGAGCTGACCGTTCAGCATCAGGGTAAACGAGCGGGAAATCGGGAAATACCAAGTTTGCTGGTGGCCCAATTGGTAATATTGCAAGCCGCTGCCGGGCAGGCCGATTTCGCCTGTTACGTTGGCGTTGTAGCCGCGGGTGGGCCAATAGCCGTCATCCGTGGTGTTGCGGTACCAGCTGAGCAGGCCTTTGTAAATCCAGTTGTTGCGCTTGTTTTCGTCTACGAAGCGTTGGTAGCGGTAGGGCGGGTTGTTCAGCAGCGTGATGCCCATGTGTTCCACGCCCAAGCCAAAGTTTACGCGGTCGTATTCGGTAATCGGGATGCCCATGGTTGCCGTGCCGCCGTAGCGCGTCATGCGGTAATTGCGGCGCGTGCTGGCGCTGGTGGATTTGGATGGGTCGTAGCGCGAGCCAAACAGGCTGTAAGTCATGCTTACACCATCGGGGGTGAAATAAGGGTCGGTGAACGACAGGTTTGCCGATTGGGTTACTTTGCTGCGCGACACGTTCAGCGAAGCGGATTTGCCCGTGCCGAACAAATTGTCTTGCGACACGCCCGCCGCCAAAATCAAACCGTCGTCTTGCGACCAACCTGCCGAAGCATTCAGGCTGCCTGTGGCGCGTTCTTTCACCGCAACCGAAACATCCATTTGCTGCTCATCTTCGGGCACGGGCGCGGTGGTTACCTGCACGTCTTCAAAATAACCCAGCTGGCGCAAGCGTTCTGCCGAGCGGTTGAGCTTGCCTTGGTCGTAGGTTGCGCCTTCCATTTGGCGCATTTCGCGGCGGATGACTTCATCGCGGGTTTTGTTGTTGCCGCTGATTTCAATTTGGCGCACCGCCACGCGGTTGCCGGGGTTCAGCTGCACGGTCAAATCCACATAATGCTTGCCGTTTTCCTCGCGGCGGCGCGCTTCGGTGGTTACTTCGGCGCGGGCATAGCCTGCGGATTGCAAATCCAGTTTGATTTTGGCTAGCACTTCTTGCAGCGTGTCCATGTTGCTCAAACTTCCCGCTTTGATTTTTTTCAGGTGTTTTTGCAATTGGGCAATCGGCACTTCTTTGTTGTCGCCTTCAATTTGGGTGTCGCCCCAATAATAGCGTTCGCCCTCGTGCACGCGGATGGTTACGCTTTCGCGCGTGCGGTCTTCGTTGAGCTGGCGTTGCACGTCTTCAAAGTCCACTTTGAAATCAAAATAGCCTTTGCGGTGGTAGAACGATTCTAGGCGGGCTTTGTCTTTGCTGAATTTTTCCCATGAGAACACGTTGGATTTGGTTACCCACGAAACCCATGTGCCGTCGGTTAAGCCGATTACGCGGCTCAGACGGTAATCGGAAAAGTGTTCGTTGCCTTCAAAATCCAGTTTTTTCACGCGCGTGGTTTCGCCTTCTTCGATGTTGATGGTTACGGCAACGCGGTTTTGCGACAATTCTTGCACTTCGGGCGTGATTTTCACGTTGTTTTTGCCTTGCTCTTTATATGCGGCATCCAAGGCGCGCAGGGCGCGAATCAGCGCTTCTTGGCTGAAAAAATCGCCTTTCGCCAAGCCTGCGCTGGCAATCGCTTGGGCGGTGCTGCTGTCAGTGGTGCGCTCAAAATCGGCTTGTTTTTGGTCATACGATTTTTCGTTGCCTTGTTTGCTGTTCACCAAGTCTTCATCGCTGCCCGCGTTGCTGGCGCGCACGGTGGACATTTGCTTCACGATAGCATCGGTGGGCAAAACTTTCGCGCCTTTCACCGTTAATTCGCTCACAATCGGGCGTTCTTTCACGGTGATGATCAGCATATTGCCGTTTTGTTCCAGCAGAGCGTTTTCGTAGAAACCGCTGGCGTGCAGGCGGCGGATGATGTCTTCGCCGATGGCGTCGGTATAGGTGTCGCCTTCTTTTACGGGCAGCAGGGAGCGCACGGTGGCTTCGGAAGTGTGTTGCTCGCCTTCGATGCGGAAGTTTCTGATGGTGAAATCGGCTGCCCATGCGGGGGTGGCGATGCCAAGGGCGATGAGCGTTGCGGTAAGAGTTTTGATTTTCATAGATTATCCAAAGTTATCCAAAATAGGCGATTAGTCGGGTGATGTCGTTGAAAAAGGCCAGAATCATCATGGCGAACATAGCGGAAATGCCAAAGCGTAAGCCCCATTCTTGGGCGCGTTTGCTGATGGGTCGCCCAATCAAAAGCTCAATAGTATAGTAAACAAAATGCCCGCCGTCTAACACGGGAATCGGCAGCAGGTTCATCACGCCAAGGCTGATGCTCACCAGCGCGAGAAATTCTACATAAGGCTGCCAGCCAATTTGTGCGGTTTTGCCCGCCACTTCGGCGATGGTAATCGGGCCTGAAATATGCGCCAGCGAGGCGTTGCCTGTGAGCAATTTGCCAAAGAAAGAGAGCGTCATGCTGGAATAATTAACGGTTTTGTTCCAGCCAAGCTGCATGGCTTCGGCAAAGCT
Source organism: uncultured Kingella sp. (assembly GCA_963516425.1). Classification (GTDB taxonomy): domain Bacteria; phylum Pseudomonadota; class Gammaproteobacteria; order Burkholderiales; family Neisseriaceae; genus Kingella_B. The sequence goes on along the minus strand of CAUQDE010000029.1, from coordinate 4,200 downwards.
GGGGGTGTAGTGATAGCGGACTTTGTTGTCCCATGCGGCATCGCTTTGCGGCAGCACGCCAATTCTGCCCTCGGCGGTGGGGGTAATGGTGGTGTTGTATGTTTTGCCTTGGCGGATGTATTGGAGTTTCAGGCTGTGGCTGGGGTTTTCGCGGATGATTTTGCTCCACGCTTCCCATGTGGGCAGGGCTTTGCCGTCAATGGCGATGATTTGGTCGTCTTTTTGCAAGCCTGCGCGTTGCGCGGGGGTGTTGGGGCGCACTTCGCCGATGCTGTTGCCCACTTTAACGGGCGAGATGCCCAGCCCAATTTTGCGTTTGGCAACGTCGGTGGCTTGCTGCGTGCCCGCTGCGCTCACAATGCGCGTTTCAGGCTGCCCTTGCGCGTTTTCTACTTGCACGTTGATTTTGCCTGTTTCCAAATCCAGCACGATTTCGGTGTAGGCATCGGAAAAATTGTTTACGGGCTTGCCGTTTACGCTGATGATTTTGTCGCCCTGTTGAAAGCCTGCTTGCGCGGCGATGCTGGCGGGCTCTACCGTGCCCACATAAGGGCGAACTTGGGTAATGCCGCCCACGCCAAAGCTCAACCAATACAGCAACACGGCTAAAATCAGATTGGTGAACGGCCCTGCCAACACCACGGCGATGCGTTTGAGCGGGTGTTGTTTGTCAAAGGCAACGGGCAAATCTTCGGCGGCGACTTCTCCTTCGCGCGTGTCCACCATTTTCACATAGCCGCCAACGGGAAACGGCGCGAGACACCATTCGATGTTGCGCCAGCGTTTGGTGTAAAACGGCTTGCCCATGCCCACGGAAAAGCGCAACACTTTGATGCCGCACAGCCGCGCCACCACCAGATGCCCGAGTTCGTGCAGGCTAACGAGTAAAACGATGGCGACAATAAATGCGGCAAGCATGTGCAAAGCGGATAAAACGGTGGACAAGGTGGCGCTCCGTGTGAATGGGGTTGGAAAAACGGGGCTAGCATAGCAGTTTTGGTTTATTTGATAAAGAGTTAGATGATAAAGAGTTAGATGATAAAGAGTTAGATAGATTGTGGCAGCCTGAAAAGCCATAATGGCGCAAGAATGATACGGCTTAGCCGCCCGTTATCTATAATATCAGCCGCCGCGCCCCCGTTTCAGGCTGCCCTAATTTTCTGCTAATTATCTCCTGCTACAATCCATCCGAAAACCACCCGCCCAAACCCACAAGGACACCCAATGCGTATTTTGTTAGTTGAAGACGACACCATGATTGCCCAAGCCCTTACAGGCAGCCTGAAAGACGATGGCTACGCGGTGGATTGGGTGAACAACGGCAACACCGCCGAAACCACCCTCGCCAGCCAAAACTACGACATCATCCTGTTGGATTTGGGGCTGCCCGGGCAAGACGGCATCCAAGTGTTGCAACACACCCGCGCGCTTCGCAACGCCACGCCCATCCTCATCCTCACCGCCCGCGACGACATCCAAAGCCGCCTTGCAGGGTTGGACGGCGGTGCAGACGACTACATCATCAAACCCTTTATCATGGCGGAGCTCAAAGCCCGCATTCGCGCCATCCTGCGCCGCCACGCAGGGCAAGCCAGCCCGCTGTTGCGCAACGGCAGCATTCAGCTTAACCCGCAAACCTACCAAGCCACGCTGGAAGGGCAGCCTGAAAGCATCCCATTGAGCCAAAAAGAATTCGCCGTGCTGCAAGCCCTGATGAACCGCGCAGGCATCATCCTATCCCGCAGCGAGTTGGAAGACAAAATCTACGGCTGGGGCGAAGAAGTGGAAAGCAACGCCATCGATTTTCTGATTCACAGCCTGCGCAAAAAAATCGGCAAAGAGCACATTAAAAATATACGCGGTGTAGGCTGGATGATGCCCAAAGTCGAGTAAGCCGCTCAAACCATTTTCAGGCTGCCTCATATACTAGGGGCTGTTGACAATCAACATTTTGGCGGCTTTCCCACCCTAAAATGGCATCTGCTGCGTTAAAAATACTCGCCTATGGATGGCATAGGCTCGCATTTTCGCCTTGCACCTGCCATTTTATGACGCAAAATCCGCTGCAAAAGTTGAATGTCAACAGCCCCTAAGGCAGCCTGAAACGCTGTAAACAAATATTCGCCAGAACGCGCGTCTTGCCGCGCACCACGCCCCGCAGCCCAACCATCGCACCCCCAAAAGGCAGCCTGAAAATGACCCGAATCAAACACTCCCTGCAACTCCAACTCAGCCTCACCATCACCGCCCTGCTGCTCATCATCGCCCTGATTTCAGGCAGCCTCTCGTTCTACGAGACCTACCACCAAACCCACAAAATCCAAGACGACCTGCTGCGCCAAATCGCCGCCTACATCAACCCCGATCAACCCCTGCCCAAATCGCAAAAAAGCAAAAACGACGCGCGCATCCACATCCGCACCAGCACCCAGCAATCGCCCGACAAAAAAGCCTTGCCCGAAGCCAGCCACCTGCCCGACGGCTTCCACACCCTCACCGAAGCCGACGGCGACGACACCTACCGCGTTTACATCCAAACCACCGAGCAAGGCAAAATCATCATCTACCAAGAAAACGAATACCGCGACGACCTCGCCCAAAGCATCGCATGGCACAGCACCATCCCCATCCTCGCCACCATACCGCTTGCCATCGCCCTGCTCGTCTGGCAAATCCGCCGCGCCCTACGCCCCCTGCGCCAACAATCGCAAGAGTTGCAACAGCGCCAAGCCGCCAACCTCGCCCCGCTCAACCCCCAAGCCGCCCCAAGCGAAATACAAGGCTTTATCCACGCCATCAACCAACTGCTTAACCGCACCCACCAAGCCATGCAACAGCAACAACGCTTCATCGCCGATGCTGCCCACGAACTACGCACCCCCACCACCGCCCTAAGCCTGCAAGCCGAACGCCTGAGCGAACACAATCTCCCGCCCGAGCTTAAAGAACAAATAGGCAGCCTGAAAACCACCATCCAGCGCAGCCACCAACTGCAAGAACAACTGCTCACCCTCGCCCGCAGCCAAGCCAGCCCCGAGCAACCCAACTCTGAACAAGCGCAAACCCCATCCACCCCCATCCAACCCATCTTCCAACGCATCATCCAAGACCTCCATCCCCTCGCCCAAGCCAAAGACCAAGACATCGGCGTAACCAGCGCCGACAACCCCAGCCTGCCCATTAGCGAAATAGACCTCTACACCCTTATCAAAACCCTCGCCGACAACGCCATCCGCTACACCCCAAGAGGCAGCCAGATAGACCTGTCCGCCCAAAGCCGGCAAGGCAGCACCATCCTCATCATCGAAGACAACGGCAACGGCATCCCGCCCGCCGAACGCCAGCGCGTATTTGATCCCTTCTACCGCATACTCGGCAGCGGTGAACAAGGCACAGGGCTCGGACTATCCATCGCCCAAACCATCGCCCAACGCCACAGCGGCAGCATCACCCTGCACAACAGCCAAACCTTCCCCACAGGCTTGCGCGTAGAAATCACCCTGCCTAATCACACATAGTTTTCAGGCTGCCTACACCACAACCCCCAAGGCAGCCTGAAAACACCATCCCGCACGGTTTTCAGGCTGCCACAACCATTCGGCAAAAATCTTTTGACAAAACAAACCAATATTGCCATAATCCGCCGTTTTCCACGTTCCGCCCCTCGCGGAACTTTTCATTAACCCAATTCTTATGGAGTTGAGCATGTACGCGGTCATAAAAACTGGCGGTAAACAATACAAAGTTACCGTTGGCGAAAAATTGAAAGTAGAACAGATACCAGCCGAACTCGACAGCCAAATCGAACTAGAAGTTCTGATGATTGCTGACGGCGATAAACTAAAACTAGGCGAAGAAGCCGCCAAAGCCAAAGTGGTAGCCAAAGTGGTTGCCCACGGTCGCGGCGAAAAAGTCCGCATTTTCAAAATGCGCCGCCGCAAACACTATCAAAAACGTCAAGGCCATCGCCAAAATTTCACCCAAATTGAAATTTTGTCCATCGCCTAAACCAATCTAATCAGGAGTAACCAAAATGGCTAGTAAAAAAGCAGGCGGTAGTACCCGCAACGGACGCGATTCAGAAGCCAAACGCCTAGGCGTAAAAGCCTACGGCAACGAGCTGATTCCCGCAGGTTCCATCATCGTGCGCCAACGTGGCACCAAATTCCACGCAGGCGAAAACGTAGGCATGGGCAAAGA
>CAUQDE010000028.1:0-11099 GCA_963516425.1 uncultured Kingella sp. | reverse complement strand
TGGGTTATCTTCATTTTTGCAGTCTAACATGACTGCTTATCTAGTACAGCCCCATGAATAAAGGCAGCCTGAAAACAGTTTTCCCCGTTTTCAGGCTGCCTTTGGCGTATCCAATCCCGTTTAATCCCCCGCCATCATCGGCTGTTTTCCGCTATAATTCGGCTCTTTTTTCAAAAAAATCCTGCCGTTAAACCCGTCCCGCAAAGCTTCACCCCATGCCTCTTCTTTCCATTGAATTTGCCGTTTTCTTGCTGCTGTTTCTCCCGCTTTATTGGGCGTTTGCCCGCCGCCCCAAATGGCAAAACGCGCTGTTGCTCGCCGCTGGTGCAGGCTGGCTGTATCACGCCAACCCCGCCTTTCTTGCCGCCGTTGCCGCGCTGTCCGTTTGGGTGCACCTTATCGCCTGCCAACTGGTGCGCCCGCAGCAAAAACACGGCAAGGGCTGGCTCGCGCTCGGCGTTTCAGGCTGCCTCTTGTTTCTCGGCGTGTTCAAATACTACGACTTCTTCCGCCCCTATCTGCAAAACGCTCTTGGGCAAAGCGAAATCATCGACATCCTGATGCCTGTCGGCGCGTCGTATTACACTTTCCAATCCATCGCCTATCTGGTGGAAACCTACCGCGCCCCGCTGGTTAAGCCGTTCACATGGGCAAATCTGCTGCTGCACCTCAGCTTTTTCCCCACCATCACATCAGGCCCGATTATCCGCGCCGTGCCGTATCAAAACAAAGTCGTCGGCATCGCCCAAGGCGCGCAAGCCCAAATCCAAACCACTGCCCCGCGCAGCATCCTGCACCCCGCGCTGGCGGTGTGCCTGATATTGGTGGGCATCGCGCAAAAATGGTGGTTTGCGGGCAGCCTAGACGAAGGCTGGGTGTCGCCCGTGTTTGAAAACCCCGCGCAGTTTGACGGCATCAGCATTCTTGCTGCCATCTATGGCTACACCTTCCAGCTTTTTTTTGATTTCGCGGGATACAGCGACCTCGTGATTGGCATCGCCATGCTGCTCGGTTTCAGGCTGCCTGAAAACTTCGCCGCCCCGCTGCGTGCGTTTAATCTGGTGGATTTTTGGAATCGCTGGCACATCAGCCTGTCCACATGGATACGCGATTATGTTTACATTCCGCTGGGCGGCAGCCGCCAAAATTTCACCCGCACCCAAATCAATCTGCTGCTTGCCATGATGTTTTCAGGCATTTGGCATGGATATGGCTGGAACTTCCTGATTTGGGGCACGCTGCACGGCATCGCCCTTGTGTGGCTCAACATCGGCAAAAAGCTGTTTAAAAATAGAAAACTCAGCAACCTCAAAATCGGCAAAATCCCCATCGGCAAATGGCTCGCCATCGTGATAACGTTCCACTTTGTATGCTTCACGTTCGTTGTCTTCAACGCCCGCGATTTAGACAGCGTGCGCCTGATGTTCCAATCCTTGCTGTATAACGGCAAAGGCTGGGCGATTTCCGATTGGTACAACATCGGCTTAATCGCCGCCTTCGCCCTGATGCTTGCCGCCTACCCGCTGCTGAGCAAGCTATTCCAATACGCCGTATCCGCCTTAGAAAAAATCCCGCTCTGGCTGTGGTTTATCCCCATTACCCTCGCCTTGATGGTTATCATCACCTTCGCCCCATCAGGGTTGCCCAACTTTATTTACGCCAATTTCTAAGGCAGTAGCATGAAAACCCAGCTCTCACTCATTTTCTCGTTCACGCTAGCCGCCGCCAGCGTAACATGGTTTAGCCAAGACTCCATTAACGCCTATTGGCAACAAACCTACCACCAAACCAGCCCGCTGGAAGCCCTTGCCACCTATCCCGAATGGACAACAGGCGCAAAATGGCAACAAACCGCCAACGCGCAATTAGGCAGCCTGAAAGACTGGATTGCCGCCCAAAACGAGCAACTGCCCGTCAACATTGCCGCCGCGCAAGAAGCCGCCCGCCTAGAAGCCGAAGCCCAAGCCGCCGCGCAACGCGAAGCCGCCCGCTTAGCCGCCCAACGCCAAGCCGAGCAAGCCCGCCAAGCCGCAGCCCAAGCCAAGCAAAGGCAGCCTGAAAAACCCATCGCGCCACAAAAAGCTGTTTTACGACAAGGAGATGTGGTATTCTTTACAGGCGATTCGCTGATGCAAGGCGTTGCCCCGTTTGTGCAACAAAGCCTCAAACAACAATACGGCATCGCCTCCATTAACCTCAGCAAACAAAGCACAGGGCTATCCTATCCCAACTTTTTTGACTGGCCGCTCACCATAGAGCAAACCTTCAAAGAAAACCCCAATATACGGCTGCTGGTGATGTTTCTTGGCGCGAACGACCCGTGGGATTTTCCCAACCCCAAAGGCGGCGCGTATTTAAAATTCCAATCACCCGAATGGGAAGCCGAATACCTAAACCGCGTCAATCGCATTTTGGATGCCGCCAAGCAACACAACGCCCAAGTCATCTGGCTTGGCGTGCCCTATATGAAAAAGAAAAAGCTAGATGACCAAATGCGCTATTTAGACCAACTGTTTGCCGCGCATCTCAAAGACAAAGTATTCTGGATACCAACCGCCAGCCTATTGAGCAACGGCGGCAGCGAATACAGCGACTCGGTAGAAGTGGGCGGCAAAATCGTCCGCTATCGCAGCAAAGACGGCATCCACTTTTCCGTTGAAGGACAAAAACTACTCGCGCAAGCCATCATGCAAAAAATTGAGTTTGCGCAACCATAAGGATTAAACAACATGGATATAGCAAAAGTAATTCTCGTGTTTGGCGGATTAAGCCTCAACAGCGCCATCCCCCAAGCTGCCCAAGCCGACAACATCACCGCCGTAAGCAGCGCAGGCTTGCTGCAAAACTACGGCAACGCCAAACCGCAATGGGTAAAAAAATTGCGCAGCATTTCAGGCGCAAAAGACAACCGCAAATTCCGCATCGTGCAAATTGGCGATTCCCACACCGCAGGCGATTATTTCACCGACCAACTGCGCCAACGCCTGCAAAGCCGCTGGGGCAACGGCGGCATCGGCTGGATTTACCCCAGCGCAGTCAAAGGGCAACGCCAAGCGCTGCCGCGCTACAACAGCAACGGCTGGGCAACGCTCACCAGCCGCGGCTCGCAAGCCGACTTCCCGCTCGGCGGCGTGATTGCCCAATCCACCACAGGCGGCGACCTTACCATCAACTCCACCGCGCAAGGCAGCGAAGGCACGCAAGACGTTGCCCTGTTTATCAAACCTGCCGCCTCCAACCAAACCCTCAGCATCAACGGGCAACACATCCTGATTGAAAATGCAGGCTGGCAAGTGCTCTACACCCAAGCCACGCTGCCTCTATCCATCAGCAACGACGCAATGCCGTGGACAGTCGGCTTGGTGAACATTGAAAACCAACGCGCGGGCGTTACCCTATCCGCGATGGGCATCAACGGCGCGCAAATGAGCCAATGGTCAAAATGGCGGCAAAACTGGCTGGGCGATTTAGCGCAAACCCAAGCCGATTTGGTTATCCTTGCCTACGGCACCAACGAAGCCTTTAACGAAAAACTGGATGTGCGCGAAACCGAGCAAACATGGCGCAACTACATCCAGCTCATCAAACAAACGCTGCCCAACGCAGGCATTTTGGTCATCGGCGCACCCGAATCGCTGAAAACCAAAGTAGGCGACTGCGGCACCCGCCCCGAGTATCTGGATGCCGTGCAATCCATGCAGATGCGCGTTGCCCAAGAAGAGCAAACGCTGTATTGGTCGTGGCAAGACGCAATGGGCGGCGCGTGCAGCATGAAAGCGTGGTCGGAACAAGGCTTGGCGGCTAAGGATGGCGTGCATTTTTCCAAACTGGGCTATCAACAAGCCGCCGATGTGTTGGCGAATGATTTGATTGCGTTGGTGAAATAAGCTGTTTGATGCGTTTCAGGCTGCCTCTGTTGTTGTGAACAAAGGCAGCCTGAAAACAGAGTAACGTTGTAATCGAGCTAATTACCCCATGCCAAAGGCAGCCTGAAAACCCTACCCCCGTTTTCAGGTTGCCTTTAATCATCCCATCCCCGCCTACCCATCCACCTCCAACACCACAGGCAAATGGTCGGATGCCGCAAACTGGCTCACATGGCAAGCCCCTTTCAGGCTGCCTTTCACAAAAATATGGTCCAGCGACTGCTTCGGCTTCCAGCTTGGGTATGTAGGCGAATCCAAAGCCAGCCGCGCATAATCATGGTCGGTAAGCAAACAAAGCTGCTCCGCATTGGGCGGGCAATTAAAATCCCCCATCAGGCAAACATTCTCAAACGCCGCCAACTTCTGCCGCACAAAGCGAATCTGGCGAAACTGATCCACCGCCCCCAAGCTCAAATGCACATTCGCCACCACCAGCCGCCCCCGCGCCGTTTCCACTTCCGCCGCCAGCATCCCGCGCCCCTTAATCTTGCTCGGCAACGGCTCGTTCACTACCTCGCGCATCGGCGATTTGCTCAAAATCAAATTGCCATGCCGCGACAGCTTGCCCACCACGCGATTCACCTGCCACACCGAATGCGAAAACGGCGTTTGCGCCAACAACTGCTGCGCTTGGCTCAAAAAACCATTGCGCAGCCCGCCAAAATCAATCTCCTGCAAACACACCACATCAAAATTGCTGATAAACCGCGCAATATTCCCCAACACCTGCCGTTTTGCAGGGCTGGGCAACACCTGCCGATGCAGTCGCAGCGCGTAGCTCAAATAGCTGGTAGAAGCAATCGCCGCCTGAATGTTGTAACTCAAAATCCGCATCGCATTCACCAACTGAACGAGCGGCCCACCATCCCCGCCGCCCCATGCTCATTACCATAACCCCGCGCATAAGTCCCCGCGCAGCCCGAAAGCCCGACCAGCAGCAAAACAACCCAAAACAATCTCATAACGGCAGCCTGAAATCCAATCAACAAAAGCGCGATTCTACCCCATTAACGCCACCCAAACACAGCCAAACCCCTTTATTAACAAGCCAAAATAAGCTAGAATCGCGCCCTTTGTTTACAACCGAACTAGGAAAAAATCCAATGAAAACAGCACAAGAACTGCGCGCAGGCAACGTATTCATGATTGGCAACGACCCCATGGTCGTGCAAAAAACCGAATACATCAAAGGCGGACGCTCGTCAGCCAAAGTATCCATGAAGCTGAAAAACCTGCTCACAGGCGCAAACAGCGAAACCATCGTGAAAGCAGACGACAAATTTGACGTGGTGGTATTAAGCCGCAAAAACTGCAAATACAGCTACTTCGCCGACCCCATGTATGTGTTTATGGACGACGAATTCAACCAATACGAAATTGAAGCCGACAACATCGGCGATGCGCTCAAATTCATCGTGGACGGCATGGACGACGACTGCGAAGTAACCTTCTATGAAGGTAACCCCATCTCCGTGGAACTGCCCACCATCATCGTGCGCGAAGTGGAATACACCGAGCCTGCCGTTAAAGGCGACACATCGGGCAAAGTGATGAAAACCGCGCGCTTGGTCGGCGGCACCGAAATCCAAGTGATGGCCTACATTGAAAACGGCGACAAAGTGGAAATCGACACCCGCACCGGCGAATTCCGCAAACGCGCGTAATACCGCATCGCCACAGCCAAAGGCAGCCTGAAAACATTTGATGCCGTTTTAGCTCCGCTGAAACGCGCCGCGCCCGTTTTCAGGCTGCCTTTGCGTTGGTGGAATGGGCGCAATCGCCTGCCGCGCACGGAGCGGATTGAATGCAATCATCCGCCCGCCCATCCTGCGCAGGCGCATCACGCAAAACAAAAAAGGCAGCCTGAAAACCGTTTCCCGTTTTCAGGCTGCCTCAATCGTTCAAAATTACCGCTTCTCTTTTTTCTGGCACTTGCCGCACACGCCATACATATACAAAGCGTGGTCCACAATGCGGTAGCCGTTGTCCTGCGCGATTTTATCCTGCAAGCGTTCAATCTCTTCGTTATGAAACTCGGCAACCTCGCCGCATTTCACGCACACCAAATGGTCGTGGTGCTCGCCCTTGTTCAGTTCGTAAACCGCTTTGCCCGTTTCAAAATGATGGCGCAGCAAAATGCCCGCCTGTTCAAACTGCGTGAGCACGCGGTAAATCGTCGCCACGCCCACTTCAGTGCCGTCATCCAACAAAATGCGGTACACATCTTCCGCGCTCAAATGCTCATCCGCGTGCGATTCAAACAAATCCAAAATTTTCAAACGCGGCCCGGTAACCTTCAAACCATTTCCCTTTAACTGCGCGATGTTATCCATGCAAATTCCTTATAATGCGATAAAAACAGATGCCGTATAATAGCATTTTTCGCCCACAAGCCCCAGCCTAAATAATAAAAGTTTTCAATAAACTTTTTCGCATGGGGCGGCTGTGGTATCTTTCCTATTTTCATTTTGTTTACGAAAGGCAAAGCCCTTGAAAACCCATCTTCTCGCCATCGCCGCCATCGCCGCGCTCAGCGCGTGCACGCCCAAACTGGTTGAAAAACTGCCTTATTACAAACTTTCCGTGGTGCAAGGCATCCCGCTGGATGCCAACGCCGTGCTCGCCCTGCGCGCGGGCATGACGCGCCAGCAAGTCGCCATGGAAATCGGCACGCCCCTGCTTAACAACGCTTTTCGCACCGACCGCTGGGATTATGTTTACGAAGTGGTGCGCGGCAATAAAGTTAAAGAACACCGCAATTTAAGCGTTTATTTTGATGCCAACGGCGCAGTCAGTCGCATTGAAGGCAACGCTTTGGACTACGCGCGTGAGCAAATCGCCGCGTCTCAACAAACTGCAAAATAAGGAGTACATCATGGCACAACTGAAAATCGCCATTGCGGGCGCAAACGGGCGCATGGGCAGAACACTGGTGCAAGCCGTTGAAGCCAATCCCAACACCGTTTTGACGGGCGCGCTGGACCGCGCAGGCTCGGGCGTATTGGGCTTGGATGCGGGCTTTGCGCTGGGCATCAAAACCGGCGTGAAAGTAACCGACAATGCAGACATCGCCTTGGACGACGCGGATGTGTTGATTGATTTCACTCGCCCCAGCGCGTCTTTGCCGCTGATTGAAAAATGCGCCGCCAAAGGCATCAAAATGGTCATCGGCACCACGGGTTTTGACGATGCGGGCAAAGCCGCCATTGCCAACGCCGCGCAGAAAAACGCTATTGTGTTCGCGGCGAATTTCAGCGTGGGCGTGAACCTAACTTTTCATATTTTGGACACCGTGTCGCGCGTGTTAAACGATGGCTACGACATTGAAATCATTGAAGCGCACCATCATCACAAGGTGGATGCGCCCAGCGGCACGGCGTTGCGCATGGGCGAAGTGATTGCCAACGCGGTGGGGCGCGATTTGAAAGAATGCGCGGTGTATGGGCGCGAAGGGCACACGGGCGCGCGCGACCCGAACACCATCGGCTTTTCCACCATCCGCGCGGGCGACATTGTGGGCGAGCACACCGCGCTGTTTGCCACCGATGGCGAGCGCGTGGAAATCACCCACAAAGCCAGCAGCCGTATGACGTTTGCCGCCGGCGCAGTGCGCGCCGCCGTGTGGCTGCAAAACCATCCGACCGGCTTGTTTGACATGCAGGATGTGTTGGGCTTGAAAAACTGATTGCCATGTCATAAGGCAGCCTGAACAGCATGTTGAACCGTTTTCAGGCTGCCTTTACCATATCGGGCGCAATCGGGCATACATTCTCCCCCCCCATCGCCAAATAGGCAGCCTGAAAATCAAAACGCGCCTGCCGTTACAACAAAAAAGGAAACCCCGTCATGAATCATCCCGAAACCGAAACTCCGCAACAAACGCAGCCTGAAAACCACGCGCACAGCGCCAAGCACAAAAAAACCAGCAAACGCGAACTCATTCGCCAACGCAGCATCTACGCCCTGCCCAATTCGTTCACCCTTGCCGCGCTGTTCGCCGCCTTTTTCGCCATCACCCAATCCATGCACGGGCGTTACGAAAGCGCGGCAATCAGCGTGTTCATTGCCATGCTGCTGGACGGCATGGACGGGCGCATCGCCCGCTTCACCAACAGCCAAAGCGCGTTTGGCGAACAGCTAGACAGCCTTGCCGACATGGTGAGCTTTGGCGTTGCTCCCGCGCTGATTGTGTATAACTGGCAGCTTTACGAATTTGGCAAGCTGGGCTATTGCGTAGCGTTTATCTATTGCGCCTGCGCCGCGCTGCGCCTTGCCCTGTTTAACACGCTGATTGGCAAAGTGAGCAAAAAATGGTTTATCGGCATCCCCAGTCCCACCGCCGCCGCGCTGATGGTGGGCATGATATGGCTGGACCGCAGCTACGACGGCATCTTTGACCAATCCAGCATTTGGGTGCTGCTGCTCACCCTGTTTGCTGGTTTGTCTATGGTGGTGCAAATTCCGTTTTGGAGCTTCAAAGAAATCAAGCTGCGCCACCGCATTTCGTTCCCGCGCATGATTGGCATGCTGATGCTGATTGTGCTGCTGGTGTTGCAGCCCGCGCTGATTCTGTTTCTCGCCTTTTTTGCATACAGCCTGTCGGGCTATGTGATGTGGGCATGGCAAAAATGGCAGGGCGGCAAAACGCGCTTGGATTGAATTTCAGGCTGCCTTTGGGTTTTGCAAAGGCTTCAGCCTGAAAAAGCAAACCGCCCGTCAGCTTATGTGGCTGATTTGGAAAGGAAAAGGCAGCCTGAAAACGTCCCAACCCGTTTTCAGGGTGCCTATCAACCACCCATTCCACACGGCGAAAACATCCGCTATTGCGCCGTCCAATCCTCCCATTTCAAATCGCCAATCTGCGCAAATTCTTTCGTATTGTGCGTTACCAAAACCGCATCCGCCGCCAAGGCGTGCGCCGCAATCCACAAATCATTGCCGCCAATCATCGCCCCTTGCCGTTTCAGCGCATCGCGCCAGCGCGCATAGTGTTCGCAAATCGGCGTTTCAGGCAGCAAAACGGACACAATCTGCACCAAGCGGGCAATGTTTTCGCGCGCTTTTTCAGGGTTTCGGCTGCCTTGCGCGCCGCTTAACAATTCGGCATAGCTCACAAAACTCATGCACAGCTTGGCATGGCTCGGCAGGCGGTTGATTTTCTCGCGCACCGCAGGCGGGTTGTTTTTCTGAATATAAATCAAGATATTGGTGTCTAGCATATACATCATAGCGCATCACGCTCCTGCGGCGGCTCGTTATCGCGCGCTGCCACGCCGGCGATAAAGTCGTCATCAAACTGCGCCAGCACCGCAAACAGTGCGTCGCCACGCTGGCTGCTTTGCGGCGCGCGCAACACCACATCGCCGTTTTCGGCGCGGAAAATTTCCACCGTGTCGCCATTAAAACGAAAGTCTTTCGGAATGCGAACCGCTTGGCTGCCGCCGCTTTGGAAGATTTTGGTTAGCATCGCTGCTCCTTGTATATATGAAAAAATTTTCGTATATATTAAGCAAAAACAGCCCCGCCATCAAGCCAAGGCAGCCTGAAAACGCCCCAACCCGTTTTCAGGCTGCCGACTAAATTCCGGTTTACAAACCTTTACAGCATCCCCACAAAGTTTATAATCCCACCCTTTACCCCATAGGAACACACCCAATGGCACTTATCGTACAAAAATACGGCGGCACCTCAGTCGGCTCGCCCGAGCGCATCAAAAACGTTGCCAAGCGCGTTGCCGCCGCGCGCCAAGAAGGGCATGACGTGGTGGTGGTGGTGTCCGCCATGAGCGGCGAAACCAACCGCCTTGTCGCCCTTGCCCACGAAATGCAGGAATTTCCCGACCCGCGCGAATTAGACGTGGTGTTGGCAACGGGCGAGCAAGTTACCATCGGCTTATTGGCGATGGCGTTGAAAAACATCGGCGTGGAAGCCAAAAGCTACACGGGCTGGCAGGTTGCCGTGAAAACCGACACCGCCCACACCAAAGCCCGCATTGAAGACATTGACAGTGACAAAATGCGCGCCGATTTGGCGCAAGGCACGGTGGTGATTGTGGCGGGCTTTCAGGGCATCAGCAGCGCGGGCGATATTTCCACGCTGGGGCGCGGCGGCTCGGACACATCGGCGGTGGCGCTTGCCGCCGCGCTCAAAGCCGACGAATGCCAAATCTACACCGATGTGGACGGCGTTTACACCACCGACCCGCGCGTGGTGCCCGAAGCGCGCCGCATGGACACCATCACATTTGAAGAAATGCTGGAACTGGCGAGCTTGGGCAGCAAGGTGTTGCAAATCCGCTCCGTTGAATTTGCAGGCAAATACCAAGTGCGCCTGCGTGTGTTAAGCAGCCTAACCGAGGGCGGCAACGGCACATTGATTACTTTTGAGGAAGATGAAAATATGGAAAAAGCAGTTGTTTCAGGCATCGCCTTTGACAAAAACCAAGCCCGCATCAATGTGCGCGGCGTTCCCGATAAACCCGGCATCGCGTATCAAATTTTGGGCGCGGTGGCGGATGCCAATGTGGATGTAGACATGATTATTCAAAACGTGGGCACAGAAGGCACCACCGATTTTTCATTCACCGTGCCACGCGGCGATTACAAACCTACTTTGGACTTGCTCGGCAGCCTGAAAGACAGCATTGGCGCATCGGAAGTGAGCGGCGATGATGCGGTGTGCAAAGTGTCCATCGTGGGCTTGGGCATGCGCTCGCACGTGGGCGTGGCGGCGCGAATGTTCCATGCGCTGGCTTCGGAAAATATCAATATTCAGATGATTTCTACCTCCGAAGTGAAAGTTTCGGTGTTGATTGACGAGAAATACATGGAATTGGCAACGCGCGTGTTGCATAAAGAGTTTGGTTTGGATAAAGCGTAAAACGATTTTCAGGCTGCCTATGGGTAACGTAGGCAGCCTGAAATCTATAGTCGCTCCAATTAAGCCTTATACAGCGTTGGCTCGTCTTGCTGTACTACTTGTACTATCTGCGACTCGCCGCCTTGTATAAGACTTAATTGGAACGACTATATATAACGCATCGCCGACGGGCAAAGCCATCGGCAGCTTGAAAACCTTATCCACTCATTGCCATGCTTGAATCCCTTATCCTCCATAACCAACAAACCGCGCTGCTGTTCCACGCCACCACCGAATGGCTGGCGTTAAGCGGCG